>JBJTNJ010000111.1:0-12265 GCA_046074005.1 Sphingobacteriaceae bacterium | reverse complement strand
ATAACTTCGGGTTTTTCTTGATTTTCGGCTGTTGGGCCACTATCGGTTACAGCACGCATTACTTTTTTACGGATCGTTTCTTCGTCATCGGCCAAATACACCGCATTGTTTTCTCCTTCCGATTTTCCCATTTTCCCTTTGCCGTCTAGGCCCGGAATTTTTACTAGTTTTTCTGAAAAAGTAAAGGCATAAGGTTCTGGGAAATACTCGTTATTATACAGTCGGTTAAAGCGGTTGCCAAAGGTTCTGGCCATTTCTAAATGTTGCTCTTGGTCTTTGCCAACGGGCACTTTAGTGGCTTTGTGAATAAGAATGTCGGCGGCCATTAATACCGGGTAGGTTAATAAGCCTGCATTTACGTTATCGGGTTGGGCACGTACTTTGTCTTTAAAAGACGTGCTGCGTTCCAATTCGCCTAAATAGGCGTTCATGTTTAAGTATAAATAGAGTTCGGCAATTTCTGGAACATCTGATTGTACGTACAGAGTGGCTTTTTCTGGATCTAAGCCGGCTGCCAAATATTCTACTAGCACTTGTTTTACATTTCCGTGTAAATCATCGGGTGTAGGGTGGGTGGTTAGCGAATGATAATCGGCAATAAAGAAAAAGCAATTATAATCGTGTTGCATGCGTACAAAATTTTGTACGGCACCATAATAATTTCCTAAATGAAGTTTCCCGGTACTTCGAATACCACTAACAACAGTTTCCATAGCATGCGAAAGTAAGTATTTTTTCTATTTTTGAGGATGATGATTCGATTTTTGAAACGCATACATGCCTGTTGGTATATTTTCTCGGTGGTTTTCAGCTTTTTGCTGTTCTTGCCTTTTTTCTATTTCTATTCTCGAAAACCTAGCCGTTATCCTACGTTAAATTGCTTTAGAAAGGGTTTTGGCTTTTTAAGCTCGGCTTTGGCGGGGGTGTTTTATAAACCAATTTACGAAGAAACCATTGTTTGGAATCGTCCATACATTGTTTGTGCTAACCACACTTCCAACTTAGATATTGCTGCAATAACAGGTTTGATGTACGAAAATTTTGCTTTTTTGGGTAAAGAAGAACTCCTGCGAAATCCGGTATTAAGCATCTTTTTTAAAACCATTGACATTCCGGTAAATAGAGAAAGTAAAATAGCCTCGTTTAGGGCATTTAAAAAGGCCGATGAATACCTTCAACATGGATTAAGCTTGGTTATTTTTCCGGAGGGAAAAATCGGTAATGAGTATCCGCCCATTCTTCATCCCTTTAAAAATGGCCCTTTTAGGTTAGCTATTGAGCGGGGTATCCCTATTATTCCAGTTACTATAGATCGTTTATGGGAATTAATGTGGGATAACGGTTTTGTGTATGGGAGCAAGCCGGGTAAACGCAACTTATATGTGCATGCTCCCATAGATACAAGCGCTATGAGTATAGATGATGCTGATGCGCTAAAAGATTTGGTGTATGCTAAGCTGCAGCAAAATTACTTTGCAAAATCGTAACTAAGCTGTAACAAATAGAGGTAGTTTACTGTCTTAACAATAAAAAACACCATGTCGAAAGATTTAATCATCATTACCGATATAGGCCGTAAATACGTAATTGGTGCAGAAACCATTCATGCGTTAAAATCGGTGACCTTAACCATTAAAAAAGGAGAATTTGTGGCTTTAATGGGCCCTTCTGGTTCCGGTAAATCTACCTTGATGAATATTCTCGGTTGTTTAGATACACCCACCAAAGGAGAATATATCTTAAACGGCATTAATGTAAGCGAAATGAGCGATAGTGATTTGGCCGAAGTGCGAAATCAAGAAATCGGTTTCGTTTTTCAAACTTTTAACTTGTTGCCACGTTCGTCTGCAAAAGATAATGTGGCCTTGCCTTTGGTATATGCCGGGGTAAATAAAGAAGATAGAGATGCCCGTGCCATTAAAGCGCTAGAAAATGTAGGCTTGGGCAATAGGGTAGATCATAAGCCAAATGAACTTTCGGGTGGCCAACGCCAACGTGTGGCGGTTGCTCGTGCCCTAATTAATAATCCATCTATTATTTTGGCCGATGAGCCTACCGGAAACTTAGATTCTAAAACATCGGTAGAAATTATGGGCTTAATAGAAGATATTCATGCCAAAGGGAATACCATTATTTTGGTTACCCACGAAGAAGATATTGCGCAACACGCTCATCGTATTGTACGTATGCGTGACGGTTTAATAGAAAGTGATACGCCAAATAAACACATCACCTCCGTTAAAAGCCGTTTAAAAGAAATGGTTTAATTAAAAAGCCCTTCGAATTTCGAAGGGCTTTTTTGTTAGTAACAACAAACAAATTAAAACAAAGGATCTTCATCTATATCATCCATACGAGATGGTTTAATGATAAAATTATTAGGTTTCTCAAAGCTTTGAGAAGGAGCAATGCCTGCCATTGGATCGCTGTTTCCGAAACCGCCGCCGCTGTAATCTTCCTCTAAATCGGTAAATTTCACGTACTTGCCAACAAATCGGAGAGGAACCGTGCCTGTTTCACCATTACGGTGTTTAGCAATAATTACTTCACCAATACCAATATTAGAACGGCCCTGTTCGTCTTCTTCCAAGCCGTAGTACTCTGGGCGGTATAAGAACAATACCATGTCGGCATCTTGCTCAATAGAGCCCGATTCACGTAAATCGGAAAGCATGGGTCTTTTACTGCCTCCAGGTCTGTTTTCAACTGCACGGCTTAATTGCGATAGGGCAATTACCGGCACGTTTAATTCTTTAGCAACCGATTTAAGCGCTCTAGAAATACTACCAATTTCTTGCTCACGATTTCCACCTTTTCCGTCGCCTTTACCATGCATTAGTTGCAAGTAATCCACAATAATCATCTGAATATCGTACTGTGCTTTTAGGCGTCGGCATTTGGCTCTAAACTCAAAAATATTTAGTGCTGGAGTATCGTCTATAAAGAGAGGAGCTTCAGTTAATTTGCCAATTTTAGAGTGTAATTGCTGCCATTCCCATTCGGCTAAATTCCCTTTTCTAATTTTCTCTTGTTCTATTTCTGTTTCGCCCGAAATTAAACGATTAGTTAATTGTACTGACGACATTTCTAGCGAAAATACTACCACCGGTTTGTTGAACTGAACAGCGGCATTTCGTGCACAGCTTAACACAAAGGCGGTTTTACCCATTGCTGGACGTGCCGCAATAATGACCAAATCGGAAGGTTGCCAGCCGGAGGTAATTTTGTCTAAGGCAGTAAAGCCAGAAGGTACACCCGTTAGGCCATCTACCTTGTCTTTTAGTTTTTCTAGGGTGTCTAAAGACTCCCGTAAGATGTCGTCCATCTTTCTAGAATCTCTACGCAAATTGTTCTGTGCAATATCGAAGAGGTTCTTCTCGGCATTGTCTAATAAATCGAAAATATCGGTAGTATCTTCGTAGGCACTGTTAATAATTTCTGTGGATATCTTTATGAGCTCACGCTGAATGAATTTTTGAGAAATAATACGAGCGTGGTACTCAATATTTGCTGCCGAAGCTACCCGGTTGGTGAGCTCGGTAATGTAGTAGGCACCCCCAATAAGTTCTAAATCGCCTTGTTGGCGTAATTGGGCGGTTACCGTTAAAATATCAATAGGAGATGATTTCTGAAACAGCGTTTGAATGGCTTCAAATATTTTTTGGTGACTGTCTTTGTAGAAAACATCGGGTTTTAAAATGTCGATAACGGCCGATAAAGCATCTTTTTCGAGCATAAGTGCACCCAACACCGCCTCCTCTAAATCGAGGGCTTGTGGCGGAAGTTTACCTAAACCGCTTACCAAATTGTTTAAACGGGTACGGGTAGGGCTGCTTGTTCGCGTATTTTCTCTGCTAAATTCTTGTTCGTTCTCGAGGCTCATGATTTCAAAAATATAGAATTAGCATGAAGGGTTTTTGTCAAGTTCTGCACAAGCAAAACGTGCGAAAATTCCAATATGGCTATTCCTTTGTTTTTTGGAGGTCGGTTTTCCACACAACATGTCAATAAGCTGTTAGCAATAGCTGTTAAATGTCAGTAAAGCGTTTAAAAGGGCCATGTGTAAAATTTCGACAGCTGTTGAAAAAGGCTTTAACCTTTAGTTTAAAATTACGATTAATAGCCGGATTTTTAAAATATACGTACCTTTAGCGCTCATATTCTAAAACATGTATACACCTTCCTTTCAGCCTAAACGAGAAAACAATCAATTAGTGTTTGGCATACGTGCCGTTATAGAGGCTATTAAAAGTGGCCAAGAAATGGAAAGTATTTATATTCAGCGTGGTTTACGTGGCGAATTATTTTATGAATTACGTGAACTATTGAACGAATATCACTTGAGTGCTCAATTGGTGCCGGTAGAAAAATTGAATCGCTTAACCGCTAAAAACCATCAAGGGGTGGTGGCTTTTATTTCGCCTATTACTTACCAAAATATCGAAGATATTATTCCGGCTATTTATGAAAAAGGAGAAACTCCACTTGTTTTGGTTTTAGATAGCATTACCGATGTGCGTAATATGGGTGCTATTGCCCGTACGGCCGCTTGTTCGGGGGTACATGCTTTAGTGGTTCCAACCAAAGGCTCTGCCCAAATTAATCCAGATACCATTAAAACCTCGGCGGGTGCTTTGTATACCTTGCCGGTTTGCCGTCACGATAATTTACAGAAAGTAGCTCGTTTTTTGCAGGCATCGGGTTTGCAACTGGTGGCTTGTACCGAAAAAACGGAAGCGTTTTTGTATAGCCCAGATTACACAGCGCCAACGGCCATTATTATGGGTTCTGAAGAGGATGGCATTTCTGACGAGTTGATTCGAATTTCAGACCATTTGGCTAAAATTCCATTATTCGGCGAAATAGAATCGCTAAATGTATCGGTTTCTGCAGGAGTAATTTTGTATGAGGCTGTTCGCCAGCGTATTCAGGCTAAATAAATTCCGGGCCGAAACGTTCTTTTACATCTGCTACAATTTTCTTTACACTTTGTTCTTCGTCTCTTGGGCAAATAAGTAGCATGTTGTTTTGTTCTACCACAATGAAATCGTGTAAGCCTTGTAAAACCACCAATTTATTTTTTGGTACGTGCACCATACAATTGGAAGAATCGTACATAATTACACGTTCTTCGGGTACCACTGCATTTCCAACATAATCTTTCTCAGATAAGGCATATACCGATGCCCACGTACCTAAATCGGACCAGCCAAAGGCGGCAGGCGTTACAAAAACGTTATTAGCCTTTTCCATAATCCCATAATCTATAGAAATATTGGTACATTGGTAATAGGCTGTCTGGATAAATTCACGCTCTTTAGGGCTGTTGTAAGCCCCAATACCTTCTTTGAAAATCTGGTTCATTTCTGGAAGATGCGTAGCAAATGCGTGCAGTATGTTTTTTACCGACCAAACGAAAATACCGGCATTCCACAAAAAATCGCCACTTTGTATAAAAGATTTCGCAATTTCTAAATCGGGTTTCTCAGTAAAGGTTTTTACTTTAAAAAAGTTCTCGTTTAAGGCATTTGAGGTATATTGAATATAGCCATAGCCGGTATCGGGTCTTGAAGGTTTAATACCCAAAGTTACCAGGCAGTTTTCGGTACTTGCTGTATGTAAAGAGTTGATAATAACATCTTTAAATATATCTTCTTCAAGTATTAAATGGTCGGAAGGGGCTACCACTACCGCCGCATCTGGGTTAATTTGGCGTATTTTATACATGGCATAGGCAATACAAGGAGCCGTGTTGCGCATTACCGGTTCGGTTAATACCTGTTTATCGGTAATAGCGGGTAATTGCTCTTTTACCAAATCAAGGTATTGGTCGTTGGTGGCAATGAAAATATTTTCTTGGGGAATAAATTTGGCAAAACGGTCGTATGTACTTTGTATAAGTGTTTTTCCGGTTCCTAAAATATCAATAAATTGCTTTGGGTGAGCGGTTCTGCTGATGGGCCAAAATCGGCTGCCCACACCGCCAGCCATAATTAAAACATAGTAATTCTTCATTTGTGAGAATTAGATAATTCCTTCTTTTAATAAGTCGTGCAGGTGCACAATGCCTGAATAAGTTCCATTTTCGCTCACCAAAATTTGAGAAATATTAAGTGATCTCATTTGGTGTAAAGCATCAACGGCCAATGCATTTGCCTCTATTGTTTTCGGGTGAGTTCCCATAATATCTTTAGCGGTAAATGTTTCAGAAAATTGTCCTTTCTCTAACATTCTGCGAATATCACCATCGGTAACGATGCCCACTAGTGTGCTGTTTTCCACCACAGCTGCGGCGCCTAATCGGTTTTTGGTAATTTCTAACAATACTTCTTTAACCGGAGTATTTAGGCTTACTTGTGGTTTTTCATTTTGAGCAGCCAAATCGCCTACTTTTAGGTATAAACGTTTTCCAAGTGCTCCTCCCGGGTGAAAACGGGCAAAGTCGGAACTAGTAAATTCACGACTTTCTAACAAACAAACGGCCAAGGCATCGCCCATGGCTAATTGAGCGGTGGTACTCGTAGTAGGTGCTAAATTATGAGGACAGGCTTCTTGAGCCGTAGTAGTATCTAAAACTATATCGGCCTGCTTGGCCAAAAACGATTGGATGTCGCCCACTAGACCAATTAGCGTATTGCCGGCTTGTTTTAGTAGGGGAGTAAGGACCTTAATTTCAGGAGTATTTCCACTTTTAGAGATGCAAATAACTACATCGTCTTGCTGAATCATTCCTAGATCGCCATGAATGGCGTCTGCCGCATGCATAAATACTGCCGGAGTGCCGGTAGAATTGAGCGTAGCTACAATTTTTTGGGCAATAATGGCACTTTTGCCAATACCGGTAATTACTACCCGCCCTTTGCTAGCCAAAATAGCTTCCACCGATTTTATAAAATCGGTATTTAGGCGATCAGAAACTTGCTGAATGCCCTCAATCTCTAGCTTTAGGGCATTTTTTGCCAAGCTTAGTAAATCGTCTCTCTTTTTCAAGTGTACTATTTTTGTTCAATTGTTGATAATTCCACAAAAATATGTTATTTTCAGGGTTAATATCACACAAATCTCAATATTTCCCTTTGGGGGCATCCGATGGAGGTAAAAAAGTCATTATTTGACAACTTACAGCATTTCTTTGGCTTTGATAATTTCAAGGGCGAACAGGAAGCAATTATCACAAGTATTTTGCAAAAGCAAGATACCTTTGTAATTATGCCTACCGGCGGCGGTAAGTCTATTTGCTATCAGTTGCCCGCCTTAATGAGCGAAGGTACAGCTATTGTAATTTCGCCTTTAATTGCCTTGATGAAAAATCAGGTTGACCAATTGAGAGCCTTTGGAGGCAATAATCACATTGCTCATTTTTTAAACTCGTCGCTGAATAAAACCGAGATTACGCAGGTTAAACAAGATATTTTAAATGGCGATACAAAATTGTTGTATGTAGCCCCCGAATCTTTAGCCAAAGCCGAAAATATTGAATTCTTAAAACTCATTCCGGTTTCCTTTGTAGCTGTGGATGAGGCCCATTGTATTTCGGAGTGGGGCCACGATTTTAGACCCGAATACCGTAAAATACGACAGGTAATTAATAACCTGGGTGACAATATCCCCATTATCGCTCTAACGGCAACGGCTACACCCAAGGTGCAGCAAGATATTCAGAAGAATTTACAGATGACGGATGCGGTTTTGTATAAGTCATCATTTAATAGACCTAACTTATATTACGAAGTACGCCCTAAAAAAGATGTAGTAAAAGAAATGATTCGCTACATTAAAACACAGCCTGGAAAATCGGGTATTGTGTATTGTTTAAGCCGTAAAAAAGTAGAAGAAATTGCAGAGGCTTTAAATTTAAACGGAATTAAAGCTTTGCCTTACCATGCCGGCTTAGAACCTAAAACCCGAGCCGATACACAAGATGCCTTTTTGATGGAAGATGTAGAGGTAATTGTAGCCACTATAGCTTTTGGTATGGGCATTGATAAGCCCGATGTTCGTTTTGTAATACACCACGATATTCCCAAAAGTATGGAAGGTTACTACCAGGAAACAGGTAGGGCGGGTAGAGATGGTGGCGAAGGCGTGTGCGTGGCTTTCTATTCAGAAAAAGACATTGACAAGCTTACCAAGTTTATGAAAGATAAGCCTGTTTCTGAACGAGAAATAGGTACTCAAATACTCAAAGAAGTAATAGACTATTCGGAATCTTCGGTATGTCGCCGCAAGCAAATACTCCATTATTTTGGCGAAAACTTTAATGAAACGGGCTGTAATGGCATGTGTGATAATTGCCGAAACCCTAGTCAGCATTTCGATGCCGAAATTCATTTACACAAACTTCTAAGCTTTATTAAGGAAGTGGGAGAGAAATTTGACGACCAATATTATTTAAACGTAATGCTGGGCATAGATACGCAGCAAATTTCTTCCTATAACCATAACCAGCATCCGCTTTTTGGCTCAGGAAAAGAAGACGGGGAGTTGCTTTGGAAATCGCTTATTAGACAAGCTGTTTTAAATAATTTCTTGTTTAAAGATATAGATAATTACGGTTTGTTGAAGTTTACCAAGTTGGGTAAAAACTTTATAGAAAATCCGCATTCGCTGCGTTTTGTGCTCAACCAGCCAATGGAAAGCACCGATGAAGATACCGATGAGCAAACGGCCCAAGGAAGTGCTGCCTTAGATACCGAACTCCTACAACTCCTTCGAGATTTACGCAAGAAAATATCGAAACAACAAAATTTACCGCCTTTTGTTATTTTTCAAGATCCTTCCTTGGAAGAAATGTGTACGCATTACCCTATTAATATAGAGGAACTAAAGCAAATATCGGGGGTAGGTAATGGCAAGGCTTTGAAATTTGGTTCGCCTTTCGTATCGCTTATTAAGACCTATGTTGAAGAAAACGATATAGACCGCCCAATTGATTTGGTAATTAAGAGTGCAGCCAATAAATCGGCATTAAAAGTATCTATTATCCAAAATATCGACCGCCAATTGGCTCTAGAAGATATTGCTTCAGCCAAAGGATTAAGCTATGAAGATATGTTGAAAGAGGTAGAAATGATTGTGAACTCGGGCACTAAGTTAAACTTGAACTACTACATTGATGAAATGATTGATGAAGATAGACAAGACGAAGTTTATGAGTATTTTCGCCAAGCAGAAAACGATACTATTGACGATGCCTTAAACGAATTGGGTGAAGAGGATTACACTCGTGAAGAAATTCAGTTAATGCGCATTAAATTTTTATCAGAATTAGGAAACTAAATGACTATTCAGAACATCCCTCAAATCAAATTTACCGACAGTAAAAACTTCTTTTTAATGGCTGGCCCTTGTGCTATTGAAAGCGAAGATATGGCCCTGCGTATTGCCGAACGCATTATTACCATAACCGATAAATTGCACATACCCTATATCTTTAAAGGTTCGTACCGCAAAGCAAATCGCTCTAGAGTAGACTCTTTTACAGGTATTGGCGATGAAAAAGCCTTGAAAATATTGGCCAAGGTAAGCAAAGAATTTGCCGTGCCTACCGTGACCGATATTCACGAAAGTAGCGAAGCTTCCATGGCTGCAGCCTATGTAGATGTATTGCAAATACCTGCATTTTTATGCCGCCAAACCGATTTATTAATTGCCGCTGCCAATACCGGAAAAGTAATTAATATTAAAAAAGGTCAATTCTTATCGGCCGGTTCTATGAAATTTGCCGTAGATAAAGTAAAAGATTCTGGCAACCAGAATGTCATTTTAACCGATCGGGGCAATACCTTCGGTTACCAAGATTTAATTGTTGATTTTAGAGGCATTCCGGAAATGCGTGAATTTGGCGTTCCGGTAGTAATGGATTGTACCCACTCTTTGCAACAACCCAACCAAGGTTCTGGCGTTACCGGCGGTAAACCAGCCTTAATCGAAACCATTGCCAAGGCAGCCATTGCAGTGGGTGCCGACGGTTTGTTTATTGAAACACATCCAGAGCCTTCACAAGCCAAATCTGATGGGGCCAATATGCTTCATTTAGATAATTTAGAAAACCTATTAACTAAATTAGTTCGTATTCGCGAATCTATTTTATAGATTCTTACGCTATAAAAAAATCCCCATGAGGCTTTGCGCTGCATGGGGATTTTTTGTTTATAACAAGGAGCAATTCTTATACTCTGTAGGTATCTGCTTTCCAGTTTTTAATTTCTAGTTTGATGGCTTTTTCCGATAAGCCTTCTTTTGCTGCTTTCTCGGCTAGTTTTGGAAATTCTGCATCCGAAGCAAATCGTAAACCTACTATTTGACGAATACTTAATTCGCTTGGTAAAGCTTTGCCGGTTAATACATAATGTCTAAAATTTTCTTCGGCACGGATAGCTCTGTCTTGTGCCTTTAAAGAAAAGGTACGAGCAAATGCGGCAATAAATACCGCAATTACGAATAGTAAACAAATTAAGGCCGCAGAATAATGGGCTTCTGTATAACCAGAGCGGTATACGTTTACAATAGAGCCGCCCAAGCCTGCAACTAAAAGAGTGCTTAACACATAGTGGTAGCCTGGTACCATTTGTGAGTGATTTTTGTAATTCTGTTCCATAGTGGTTTTTGTGTTTAGTTTTTAAAAATTTCTTGTAAAAAGTCTAGTAAACGGCTCCATGATCGTTTATCTGCTAAAGCATTATAAGCAGCGCCTTTAGCCTTATCGTTTCCTGCTTCTACTTGTGTAAAAGCATGTACAGCATTTGCATAATACACCATTTCCCAATCGGCTTTCCCCTCACGCATTTCTTGCTGAAACTCTTTAATTTCTTGCTCCGATTCGTACGGATCGTCGGCACCGTGTAATACCAATACCTTGCTTGTAATTAGACCATTTGCTCGGGCTTTGTTTTTTACTAATGAACCGTGAAAAGAAATAACCCCTTTCACCGGAAATTGCGCTCTGGCAGTTTCAATTGCACCGGTACCCCCAAAGCAATAGCCCATTACGGCAATACGCTTAGGATCGGCTCCCTGCTTAATTAATTCGGCAATAGCCGCTTTAATTCGCGACTGAAATAAGGCATAATCTCCTTTGTATTTTCCTGCCAAAGCTCCGGCTTCTTGTTGGCTTGCCGGGCGAATACCTTCGCCATAAATATCTGCTGCTAAGGCATTGTATCCTAGCGCTGCTAATTTATTGGCTGAGTTTTTCTCGTGATTGGATAAACCCATCCACTGATGAATAATTACAATGCCAGGGGCATTTGTTTTAGGTGCTTTGGCAAAATAGCCCGATAATTTGGTATCACCATCTTTATAAGTCAAGGTTTGGCCTTGTGCGTGTAGCGTATTCATGTTAAAAATGGCAATAAGCAATAGCCCAAGTGTTTTTATTGTTTTCATGTGCTTTTTTTAAGGAATATTTAAATATTTATGCGTTTGTAAAGAAATTTCCCAACGAGGATTTTCTTTTACATAGTCTATAATTAAAGGCGTAATTTCTGCTGCTTTCGACCATTCGGGTTGAAGGTACAGTTTTGTGTTGGGAGAAACGTGTGTTGCATGTTCCTCGGCCCAAGCAAAGTCTGATTTATTAAAGACAATCACCTTTAATTCGCCGGCAAGAGGCAAAATGTCGGGGCGTGGCCCTTTAAATTTCTTTGGCGATAAACAAATCCAATCCCAATGACCAGACAGGGGATAGGCACCCGAAGTTTCTATGAAGGTTTTAATGCCTCGTTTTTGTAATTCGGACGTTAGGTAGTCTAAATTATACAAAAGGGGCTCCCCACCGGTAATTACTACGGTTTTACCCGGGTAGCTTTCCGCATTTTTTACAATCTGATCGGCCGATGTAAGCGGGTGTACTTCGGCATCCCAGCTTTCTTTTACATCACACCAATGGCAGCCTACATCGCAACCGCCTAAACGAATAAAATAGGCTGCTTTGCCTGTATGAAATCCTTCTTCCTGAATGGTGTAAAATTCTTCCATTAAAGGCAATAAACTGCCATCTTCGGGGACTTGGTGTGCCATATATTATGCGTAAATAGTTTTATTTGCGGCTGCTAAGGTATTTTTTAGCAAACCGATAATGGTTAGGAGCCCTAAGCCACCGGGTACCGGGGTAATCCACGAACATTTAGGGGCTACGTGCTCAAAATCTACATCGCCATATAATTTATAACCCGATTTGGTAGTTTCAGATGCTTCCCGGTTCATGCCTACATCAATTACCACCGCTCCGCTTTTTACCATTTCGGCGGTAATAAAGTTTTTT
>JBJTNJ010000110.1:0-11991 GCA_046074005.1 Sphingobacteriaceae bacterium | reverse complement strand
CCCTAAAGTCGAGAAAAGCGGTTAGCATTCATGCATTTAGCCAAATTGCACAAGCTTGGTTCGATTTTAAATTTAACCATCATGGCCCAGATGGCCTCGGGCAAAAACCACTTACTAATATCCTTGGCAATCCGGCCTATACCTACCCCACTTTTGATAAAAATTCGCTGAACTTTTATTATCCTTATGCACCCGAAGCAGCAAGTAGAGACGAAATTAGCATGAATTATTTTCGCGGAATTAATTACTTTTTAAAACAAGACGAAAATAGTACGCAAGATTTTATCCACCCAGAATGGGAAGCTATACGTAATGGCCTAAGTCAAATATTCGCCTTAACTATAAAGAATGATTACAAAGCACTACTAGCCATACCGGAAGCACCCGTTTGGACTTTAAATGAAGACATACTGAGCAATGGATTTTTATTAGGCTTCGACGACGTTAATCTGGGAAAAAATGCCAAACTATATCACGGAACTAATTGGAGCGATATATTACCCGCTCAAAACGCCTCTTTAATTAGGTTTTGGTATTACCTGCTCAGCCACGGAACCATTGGTGCACAAGGCTATACCAATGAGAAAGCACATACTTATTTTATCAATCCGATACAAAAAGAGATTGCCATACAAATAGTGTGGAATGCCTACAAAAACTACATGCCCATTTTTGGCACCATAGAAGAATTTAGGTTGGCCACCCTTAAAGCACTAAAAGATAAAGGCTATGCCGAGAAAAGCAAAGAATATGTTGCATTATACGATTCTTGGGCAGCCGTACTAGATTTACCAGATTTTGCCTCCACCTTAAAACACGAACCAGCAGATGGGGTAGCTATTGACCCTTGGGCTGCTAAACTGGGGGTAGAAGTAGAATATCCTCAATATGAAAGCAACCGAGTATTTGAAGTTAGCTTAAACCCAAACTTTAAAGAAACCAGTGCTCCGGTATACCGCTTTATGAGCTATGCCGCACCAGATATGGCTACCGGAATGACCTATGGTCGTATAAATTTAGAACCCAACAAAACTTATTATGTACATTCTCACCTATATAAATCTGGGGGAAATGCTGCCCGTGCCAGCGCAAGTTGCGATAACAGTGATGATCCGGCCTTTTGCCAATCATTAGAAGGTAAAGAGAAATGGACAGCTACGTATTCCTTTACCACAACGGATAAAGTGGTAAAGGGTTTAAAACCAATTGCGGGAGCACAAATTGCAGCCTGGGAGAGCCCCTTAAGCTGGTCGGGAACCAAAGGTGCCGATGGATATCAGATCAATATAATTGATAATACCGGCAAGGTAGAACCTCAAATAGTACCGATTGATCAGATTTACGATCCTGCATCCCCTGAAGTTGAAACTAAATTAGCGCTATCTGCCAATACTAAATATACTTGGACACTTGCGCCCAGAATACGCCTAGGTTCCAACGAAGGAGTGAAAGCGATTACGATTCCTGGTGTGTCCTATACCATCTATGAATCTCTAAGTCTAGCAGAAAAGCTTGCGTTTCCTTATACCTACGGCACAACTACCGAGCCCATTACTTTTAAAACAGATTTACCAAAAGTGGTATTAGGCACTCCAGCGGATAACTCGAAACTATCTATGCTGGATCAGCAAGTAACTACTAAAGCGACAAATACTCCTTTGGGTGCCGATTTTTTCACCTGGACATTTTTCTACAATGGAGAAAATCAAAATCCACAGTACTCAGAAAATCATACAGAGGCCAAGGTAACGATGTCACATATTAATACCTTACCTTATTTCGAAGATAAACACGTATACAGTTGGACTTTCACTCCTAAGAAAAAAGCAACCCCTCCTTTTATCCCTAACCAAGAAAGTGGCACAACGGCAGCTCCTTTCCATTTTTCGGTGAATGCTGAATTAATTCCAGCGCCAGAGCCAATAAACGAGGAATGTAGAACGAACAAATTTGATGAGGTTCTTAAATGGAATGCTGTAGCCGGAGCAGAAGGATACCAGTACACGCTTACGAACAAAACAAGCAACCAAGTGGTTAAAACAGAGTCGGTAGAAAATGTTACTCAAAGCCCCGCTATTCTAGGCTCCCACAACTTAGCAAAGTATGGTTGGGTAGTTAGTGCCGGCATTAAGAATGTAAATGGAGATTGGGTTTGGGGGCCAGGGTCTGCGGAAAGCACCTACCTAGTAAGGACCGATGCTGCACAGAACTTGCAACCCAGCAATAATGTAACCGTAAGTTTTGGAAATAATAAGAGTGTGAAATTTAATTGGGATGCAGTACCTAACGTTACTAATTACCACTTCCATTTATGGAAAACTGGCGGAGAAGACATTAGTTCTGTTGATGTAGGAAATGTTACTGAGTTCACCGTATCGGGCCTAGAATTTGACAAAAATCTTTCATGGACTGTAGAATCTATTAACCCGGCAGATCCGAACCACGAAAGCAGTTGCCATAATATATCAAATGAGGCTACTCTTAAAACACCAGCAGAACCTAAAAAAGTGATCCCCGAGATTGGATTTAACCTCACTTTGGTAGATTGTGATGGCCTTGGAATTTGCCTACCAGATATTAAGTACAATGTACTAGTTTCGGATGTAAATGGAAATTTAGTTTTTAGTAGAAATGGCTTATTATCAAACTTTAGTGGCATACCACCCAATGTTGGCAGCCCAATCGTTTACCCATTTCAAAATCAGCCTTATACCATTAACGGAAATCTACATGATCCAATTAACGGGCTATACAAAGTTACTATTACCATTGCCTCAGTTGATCTAAATGCTCCCAAAACAGGTACCGTATTGTTTGATGCCAAAGTAATGGATATTTGGAATCCAACACACAATCAAGGAGATGCCGTACAGCTAGAAGACGCTGCACAAACAAAGGCCATACTCACCAAAGCGAACACAACGATTATCATAAAATTCAAGTATGATGCCTCAACAAACAATATTGTTATTCAATAATACGCTATGAAAAGAATAAATTATCTAGTGCTTACCAGCGTAGTGCTGGCAAGCACTATTACCACACTTCAGGCTCAGAGTAAAAATCCTAGAGCAATTACCATGTATCCCATAGAGGTGATTTATCCACCCGAAACCAGCTTAATTGCCATATACCCCAACCCAGCAAGTAGCTCTGTAGAAATACAGTTAAAGCTAGACGATAAAAAGGGCTATGTGTTAGAAATTTACAACCAAATGGGGATAAGAATTTTGCAAAAAAATCCATGGGAAGGTGGACCCTTGGATATATCCAGATTTGAGAAAGGGATTTATTTAGTAATTCTTAAACGAGATAGAGAAGCTTATTCACAAAAATTAATCATAGACCGCTAACAGCTCTCCCACTTAAGGCATTTGGGGTATGTTTAGGAAAAACGCAAGGCTTTTACCGGCAGTATCCGGCTAATAAGCAAGCTTGGTAATAATAGCACTAACAAGCAAACAAAGAGCGTTCCTAGGTTAATCAAAAGCACATCGAATACTTCTAACTGAATAGGCACAAAACTCATATAATACGAAGCCTCGTCTAAGGGTAGCACGTGAGTATACTGCTGCAAAAGGCCAATACCCACTCCAAAAAGAGTACCCAACAACAAACCTAAGCCAATAATGTAAACAGCTTGGTACAAAAATAGTTTACGGATAGCCCAGTTGGTACTGCCCAATGCTTTTAACAAGCCTATAAACGTAGTACGCTCCAGGATCATAATAAGTAAGGCCGACACCATATTAATAAGCGCAACAGCCAGCATCAATGCAAAAACTACTTGGGTATTAATGTTTAAAAGGGAAAGCCACTGAAAAATAGTGGGATATAATTCTTTTACCGTAAAAGCCTTTTCTTCAATAGGTAAACTTTGGTGAATGGCCGCTGCCTGCTCTTCTAACCGAGTAAAATCTTTCAATCTTATTTCATACCCCCCTACTTGGCTATCGGACCAACTATTAAGCCTTCTAATAAGCGATAGACTACCAATTACATACGAATTATCTACCTCCTCTACGCCTAAATCATAAATGCCCACCACAGTAAATTTTCGTTTGCGAAGTGGTTCCTGCACAAAATACATTACAAAACCATCCCCTACCTTCAAATGCAATAGTTTAGCAGTATGTGTAGAAATCAAAATTTCTTTCTGCGCCTGCGCCGTATCGGTAAAGTTGATATACCTACCCGAAACCAAGATAGACCGCATACTTTTGGCCGAATAGCTAGCTTCTACTCCCTTAAGCACTACCCCTTCAATTTCATTATTTACTTTAATAATGCCGGGCTTTGTAGCAAATGCTTGCACAGAAAGCAAGGAAGTATCGCTTTTTAATTGTTCTAAAACAGGCGCCGGCAAACTAAAACTCGAGTTCTCGAGGGAAAAATTTAAATCATTCTTAAGCACCTGTACATCGCCAGAAAAAGCTCGTACTTTCTCTCTAATTTCTTGTTTAAAGCCTTTTACAATAGCCAAAGAAAGAATCATTACCGCTACGCCTAAGGCAATGGCCAATACCGACATCTGTACGATTAACTTCGAAAAAGTTCGTTTAGATTGTAGGGTAAGACGCTGGGCTAGATAAAAGCTAAAATTCAAGGAAATACTATTTTTTGTACCTTAGCAAAGGTGCAAATTTTTCTGATAAGACCCTTACAGACCATATGATAAAACAACTTGCCATAGCTTTTCTACTTCTCCAAAGCACTTTTTTCACCTCAAAAGCACAAGTAAGCAGCACCAACATAAGCCCGGGGGCCAACCAAACAGCAGCGTATTTCCCATTATTAAAAAATAAAAAAATTGGCCTGGTGGTAAACATCACCTCCACTATTGGGCAAAAGCTGAGTGTAGATAGCCTAGTTTCTGGCGGATTTTCGCCCATTAAAATTTTTGCTCCCGAACATGGATTTAGAGGCGAAAGCAGTAATGGGGCAAGCATTGCCAATAATGTAGACGAAAAAACAGGCATTCCTATTATCTCTTTGTATGGCAAGCATTTAAAACCAAGTGCAGAAGATTTAAAGGGTATAGATCTACTTATTTTCGACATTCAGGATGTAGGCGCTCGTTTTTACACCTACCTCTCTACCCTCCACTATGTAATGGAGGCTTGCGCCGAAAACAATATCCCACTTTTAGTATTAGATAGGCCAAATCCGAATGGATTTTACGTAGATGGCCCCGTGCTAGAGCCTAGCTTTGCATCTTTTATTGGCATGCACCCTGTACCTATTGTGTATGGCATGACCATTGGCGAATACGCACAAATGATTAATGGCGAAAAATGGCTAAAAAATGGTATTGAGTGCGATTTAAAAATAATTCCGGTAGCAGACTATACCCACAAAGATCGCTACACCTTACCCATTAAACCATCCCCTAACTTAACTAGCCAACAAGCCATTTTACTCTATCCGAGCCTATGTTTATTTGAAGGAACGGCAATTAGCCAAGGACGAGGAACGTATACTCCATTTCAAGTACTGGGCGCTCCGGCCTTGATAAGTAAATTTTCGTATTCCTTTAAACCAAAATCCATTGCCGGAATGAGCGAAAATCCGATTCACCTAGGCCAAGACTGCTATGGCCTAGATTTAAGTACAGAAAAAATTGGTGAACAGCTTAACTTAGATTGGCTACTCACCTTATACAAAGCCTACCCAGATAAAAAAGCATTTTTTGACACGAAACAATACCCGCAAATGGGTAATTTTGACAAATTAGCTGGCACAGCTAGTTTAAAACAACAAATCATACAAGGCAAAAGTATTAGGGCCATTCGCAAAAGCTGGGAACCCGCACTAAGCCGTTTTAAATTGATCCGAAAAAAATATTTGATATACCCCTGATGAGTAGCTGGAGAATTGTTTTTATGGGTACGCCCGATTTTGCTGTAGAATCGCTAAAAGCATTAATAGATTCTGGTTACAACGTAGTGGGGGTAGTTACCGCCCCCGATAAGCCTGCGGGCAGAGGGCAAAAGCTGAGCGAATCGGCAGTAAAACAGTACGCTCAAGAGCAAGGCTTACCTATACTGCAACCGCTTAAATTAAAAGACCCTAAATTTATTGCCCAATTACAAGCATTAAAGCCAGATTTACAAGTGGTAGTGGCCTTTCGCATGTTACCCGAAATTGTGTGGAATCTTCCGCCCCAAGGAACCCTAAACGTACATGGCTCCCTACTCCCAAATTATAGAGGAGCTGCTCCTATTAATTGGGCCATTTTAAATGGAGAAAAAGAAACTGGCGTTAGCACCTTTAAATTGCAACACGAAATAGATACGGGCGATATTCTGCTGCAAAAAAAAATGCCTATTGGACCGAATGAAACGGCAGGCGAACTACACGACCGCATGAAAGTTATAGGTGCCCAACTCTTAGTTAAAACCCTCCAAGAATTGGCAAATGGCACGCTTACTGCTAGCCCACAACTACTTAATGCCGAGACGAAACATGCACCCAAACTATTTAAAACCGATTGCGAAATAAACTGGAGTAATCCGGCTGAACAGATTCACAACCAAATACGTGGACTAAGCCCATACCCTACCGCCTTTACCTTTCTAGGTGATAAAACATTGAAAATATTTGATGCAGTTGCAGAAAAAGCTAGCACAAAGACTACTCCTGGAACGTTTAGCACCGACCACAAAAGCTACCTGAAATTTGCAACAAAAGACGGCTACCTTTCTTTAAAAGAACTGCAACTAGAAGGCAAGAAAAAAATGGGAATAGAAGAATTTCTTCGGGGTGTTCGCTTATAATTTAGTCAATTCTTCGCTTAAAAACTTAGAAACACTATTGAAATAACGTTTATGATTGTAGCCCAGCACCCACTGAATACCTCTGCTAGCATTGGTTAAAAACACCTCATCTGCTTGTGCTAGAATGGCCGGATTTACCTGTGCTTCCAGCATCTCGAACCCATGTTTTTTAGCCAAGCCAATTACTACTTGGCGCATTACGCCGGCAATACAACCCTCTTGCAAAGAAGGCGTATAAATTTTCTTATCGTATACCACAAACACATTGCTACTATTTGCTTCGCACAAAAAGCCCGCTTGATTGAGAATAAACACTTCATCTAAACGGTGTTGGCTTTTATAAATACCTGCCAACACATACACCAAGGCGTTGCCCGATTTAATAGACGACAACGCACCAGCAGGTTTAGTAATCTCCGAAAACACGTCTACCAACAAGCCCTTTGTATTTAGTTCATAGGTTGGTGTATCGGTTTTGCTAAGTTCTAATACCCAACCCATTTGATTGGTATCTGGTGCATATAAGCCTTGACTATCTCGATACACGGTTAACCGAGCACGAACATTCGGGCCCAGCTTATTCCGTCTGCTCAAATCTTGTACTTTATCTTGCAAAAAAGCCGCATCAAATTGACCCTCTATTTTGAGTACTTTCATGCCTCTACGCAATCTATCAGCATGTAAATCAGCAAACTTAAGGACGCCGTTTACCATACGCATCGATTCAAACAAACTATCGCCATAGCGCCATGCACGGTGCGTAGCTGCAAAAATGGGATGCGTAGCAGGCACCAACTCATTATTTAGATAAATAAAATGTGTACTCATACTTAATACTTATACCGATTGATTATAGTTAATATAATGCCTCCATTTTTCTAAAACCGCTATAAAATCGGCAGGTAGCTCGGTTTCAAAATGAATAAACTCTTTGCTACCCGGATGAATAAAGCCCAAACTTTTAGCGTGCAAAGCCTGACGAGGAATCAAGTCAAAACAATTTTGCACGAATTGCTTATACTTCCCATTTACGGTACCTTTTAAAATACGGTCTCCGCCATAGCTTGAATCGCTAAACAAAGGATGACCAATATGTTTCATATGTGCCCTTATTTGATGTGTACGGCCAGTTTCTAACTGGCACTCTATAAGCGTAACGTAGCCGAATCGCTCCAAAACAGTGTAATGAGTTACCGACCATTTCCCCTTCGTTTCATCGACATAAATATCCATTACCCGTCGGTCTTTTACACTTCGGCCAATATAACCTGTAACGGTACCATCTTCGGCTATATCGCCCCATACCAAGGCTACGTACTTACGACTAATGCTATGGTCAAAAAACTGACGAGCCAATTGGGTTAACGAAGTCTCATTTTTACTGATAAGCAACAATCCAGAAGTATCTTTATCTATACGGTGTACCAAGCCCGGCCTACCCTCATTACCGGGTAATTGTGGCAATTGCTGTATATGAAAGGCTAGAGCATTTACTAGGGTTCCGGTATAATTATTAAATCCAGGATGTACCACCATGCCGGCAGCTTTGTTTACCAATATTACATCATCGTCTTCGTATATTATATCAATTGGTATATCTTCCGGATACACCTCAGTATCTCTGGGCGGATGAGGCAACACTACCGAAATAACATCTAAAGGCTTTACCTTATAACTTGCCTTAATGGGCTTATCGTTTACCAAAACGTTACCCGCTTCAATGGCATTTTGTATGCGATTTCTAGTAGCATTTTCAATGCGATGCATCAAGAATTTATCAATACGCAACAACGATTGGCCCTTATCCACCACCAATCGGAGGTGTTCATACAAATCTTGTTCGTCTTGTTCTACTGCATCGAGTAATTCATCCATGTCCAAAAATAAGGCTATTTCTGATTGGGAACGAAAAAGATTGGCATTATAGTTGTCTACACTTAATAAGGCTAAACGCAAAGAATATTTTTTAATCACATACGTTTTAGCCCAAAAACTGTACATTTAAGTATGCACCAAACCAATTTATTTATGAAAAAAAGCCTATTTTCTAAAAAAAGCATCATATTAACGATGTTATTTTCAGCTCTTTGCATCCAAGGTTTTGCACAATCTGATATTGAAGGATTATTTAAATCGAGCCAATCTGATGCTCAGAAACTCATTCAAGCATACATGAACCCCTTCTTTAAAGGAATGGGCACCGGGCTAAATTCTGGCTGGAACAATACTGCAGCCAGCAAAAAGCTAGGCCGCTTTGAATTACGCTTTGGCCTAACGGGGGCAATGATTCCGGATAAAGACAAAACATTTGACATAACGAAGCTAGGCTTATCTAGCAATTTAGAACCTACCAATTCGGCACTAGTACTAAGCCCCACTATTGGCGGTGCAGAAACGCCAGGACCCTCTATGAATCTAAAAAGCGGCGGTAACGTAGTTGGAACATTTATAATGCCACAAGGCGCTAAATTGCCTTTTGTACCAGCTCCACAATTGCAGGCTAGTATTGGCCTTATTAAAGGCCTAGAGCTTACCTTACGTACTATGCCTACTGTTAAACTTGGCGACAAAGCAGGTTCTGTAGGAATGACGGGAGCAGGATTAAAAATGAACTTAGTACGAGTGTTAGCCGGCAAAAAAGCAGACAAAGTACTACCTTTTGATCTAGCTGCAGCTATTGGCTTTACCAAACTCAGCTATAACTTGCCATTAGATGTACAAACCAGCAACAGCACGTACACCGACCAATTATTAAAAGCTAAATTTTCCGGGATAAACCTGGAGGCTATCATCTCTAAAAAATTAGCCTTCTTTACTCCTTTTGCAAGTATTGGGTACCAAAGTGCTAAAACCATTATCGATTTAAAAGGCACCTATCCTTTCCAAACTGGTAATAATACATATACTACCGTTGTAGATCCTATTGCTATTTCTCAAAAAGACATTAGTGGCTTACGCACAAACCTTGGTTTTCAATTACATTTATCGTTTTTACGCCTTTACGGCTCCTATAGTCTAGGCGCCTACAAATCGTTTAATGCTGGTTTAGGCCTAGGCATTGGCAAATAGCTCTTAGTTAAAATTTCGCCTACAGAAAGCTCTCTTCGGGGGGCTTTCCGTATGTTTGCGCCATGCACTTGCAGCTACCTAGCCCTATTGAACAATTAACAGAGCCCCTGTATGAAGAAATGGGGGTGCAGGTATTTGTGAAACGTGACGATTTAATCCATCCCTTAATTTCGGGGAATAAATGGCGAAAGCTGAAATACACCCTTGAAAAAGCAAGCAAAGAAGGGAAAAAACATTTGGTTACTTTTGGCGGGGCCTATTCTAACCATGTAGTAGCCACCGCTGCAGCGGCCCAAACACTAGGCCTACAAGCAAGTGCCATTATACGAGGCGAAGATCAGCAAAACGAAGTGCTTACGTATTGCCGGTCTGTGGGCATGCAGCTTCTTTTTGTTGATCGGGCAAGCTATACTGATAAAAATGGATGTATAGAGCGCTTTTACGGTGGTGACTCCGCTATTTTTGTGATACCCGAGGGAGGTGCTTCTAGTGAAGGTGTGCAAGGCTGCGAAGAAATTTTAGCCGAAAACAGTGAACACTTCGATCATATATTTTGTGCAGCGGGAACGGGCACCACGGCTGCAGGCTTATATTCCTATATCCAAAAACAAGAGCTAAACAGCACCCTGCACGTAGTTCCCGTATTAAAAGGCGGCCATTTTATACAAGAGGAGATAGCCAAACATCTACCCATTGAGAACCAATTAGCCCTACACACCAGCTATCATTTCGGTGGTTACGGGAAGAGCACGGCCGAACTTCTTCGATTCATTATTAGCTTTTATAAAATGCATAAAGTACTCTTAGACCAAGTATATACCGCTAAACTTGTTTTTGGATTACATGATCTGATTTCTAAAGGATATTTTGCCCGAGGAACTCGTATTTTATGGCTGCATACAGGCGGGCTTACTGGCCTGCACGGCGTTAAAACCAAGCTAGAGAGGATAGATACTACCTTCGCCGAATTACTCGACAAAAACTTTAATTAATCTAAAGGCACCATCCACTAAATAAAAAAATTATACGTTAAGTAGTTTAAACAATTAAGCCTAAACAGAAGACAATTTCACTTTCTTTTTTGCTAAATTTGTTACACCTCAACTGCTTTCTATGTATAAATTACACATTGCTCCAACCGAGGTCCACCAAACCTTAGGCAAACACATCTTAGCCGATGGCTTTGATCTTACCTTTGATCTAGAAAAAAGTAAAGGCATATACATTTACGATGCTAAAAACAGAAAAAAGCTCCTAGATTTTTTCACCTGTTTTGCTTCTGTACCGCTTGGATATAACCATCCAAAAATGTTAGAAGACGAGGCTTTCAAGCAAAATTTAATGCTGGCAGCATTAACCAATCCTTCCAATTCAGATATTTATACTACCCAGTACGCCCAATTTGTAGACACGTTTTCGAAGATAGGCATACCCGATTATTTGCCGCATGCTTTCTTTGTGGCAGGTGGTGGCTTGGCCATAGAAAATGCACTAAAAACAGCAATGGATTGGAAAGTGCAAAAAAATTTTGAAAAAGGCTATACCGAAGAAAAGGGTTTCCAGGTACTCCATTTCGAGCAAGCTTTTCATGGCAGAACGGGCTATACCCTCAGTCTTACCAATACACATCCAGATAAAACTAAATGGTTTGCCAAATTTAACTGGCCAAGAGTGAGTACCCCTAAAATCCATTTTCCCTTAACTGCTCACAATTTAGATGATCTCATAAATAGAGAGGCGCAATCAATTGCACAAATAAAAAAAGCTTTTGCAGACAACAAAGACGATATATGTGCCATCATCATAGAGCCTATACAATCGGAAGGGGGTGATAACCATCTGCGGAAAGAATTTTTCGAGCAGTTGCGAATTATTGCGAATGAAGAAGAAGCCTTGCTCATTTACGATGAGGTACAAACCGGTGTAGGCCTAAGCGGTAAATTCTGGTGTCACGAACATTTTGACGAACATGCCCGTCCAGATATTTTAGCTTTTGGCAAAAAAATGCAGGTTTGCGGAATTTTAGCCAGCAAGAGAATAGATGAAATTGAGCACAATGTGTTTAATACAGCCTCCCGAATAAACTCTACATGGGGCGGGAATTTGGTAGATATGGTACGTGCAAGCAAAATTTTAGAGATTATTA
>JBJTNJ010000109.1:0-17448 GCA_046074005.1 Sphingobacteriaceae bacterium | reverse complement strand
ACGATGGTTCGTTTGGCCGAGCCGGTTACATTAATGGTTTGGCTTTCCGATTTAACACCTTTCCAGGTGAAGGAAAAGATGCTCACGGCTAACACTAAGGCCAATCCGCTGATGGCGGCAGGCACAATAAAGCGATTGTTTCTGATTTGTTCCATGTCCATGCTCTTCATAACGAATAAATATTCCTTTTGTTATACCATCAGGCTGTTTATCTGCTAAACGCTTAACATCTTTTAATTAGGCTGATAAATGCCTACTTTAGTGGCCTTAAAGTTCAGATTAAATGGAAGTAACTTTTGATTTTGAAAAACCGATAGCCGATCTCATGCAGGAGATCGAGAAAGTGAAGCAGATTGCAGAGAAGACCCACGTGGATATGTCGGCTACGGTAAAAGAATTGGAAGGTAAGCTGGAGCGTACCCGCAAGGAAGTATATACCAAGCTTACCGGATGGCAGCAGGTGCAGATCTCTCGTCATCCCGAAAGGCCATATACCTTGCAATACATCGAACTGATATGCGACGAGTTTATTGAATTGCATGGCGATCGTACCGTTAAAGACGATAAAGCGATTGTAGGCGGATTTGCCACCATTAATGGCGAATCGGTAATGATTATCGGCCACCAGAAAGGCACAAATACCAAAACCCGGCAATACCGAAACTTCGGTATGGCTAACCCGGAAGGTTATCGTAAAGCTTTGCGCTTAATGAAGTTGGCCGAAAAATTCAATAAGCCGGTTATTACTTTTATAGATACACCGGGAGCTTTTCCGGGCCTGGAAGCCGAAGAGCGTGGACAAGGAGAAGCTATTGCCCGCAACTTGCTGGAGATGGCGGTGCTGAAAGTTCCTGTACTTTGTTTCGTTATTGGAGAGGGAGCATCGGGTGGTGCATTAGGTATTGGCATTGGCGATAAAGTGTACATGCTGGAGCATACCTGGTATTCGGTGATCTCTCCTGAATCGTGTTCTTCTATTTTATGGAGAAGTTGGGATTATAAAGAACGGGCGGCCGAGTGTTTAAAATTGACTGCCGAAGATATGCTGGCTAACAAATTGATCGATGGCGTAATTCCTGAACCTTTGGGCGGAGCGCATTACGATCCTTTGCAGATCGCACAAACCCTCAAAGAGCAAATTGTTAAAGACCTAAGCAAACTTAAAAAAGCTCCTATCGATCAGGTGGTAAACGAACGTATCGAGAAATTCTGCAGCATGGGCATGGTGCAGGAATAATTCAAAAACTAGCCTAATCAAAAAAGGGAAGCCAATTTGGCTTCCCTTTTTTGATATGTTTTTCGTTTTGTACAAGCCAACGGACTGCTCACTGGAAGTGAGTTTAGCCTAACCCTACATCCCGCAACATGGATTCACCTAGAAAATAGTTTTGCATTTACGCAGGGCACTAATCGCAGCAGTCGCAGCGCACTGCCCTTTATACCCGCCGGAACACTTAGAAATGAGTTGAAGGTAGAACCCAAAATTAAGGGCTTAACTAGTTCTTTTTTATCTATTGGTGTAGAAAATGTATTTGCACAAAACCGAATTGATGAGTTTGAAACACCAACGGGCGGGTATAGCCTCTTGAATGCAAGTCTGGGTACAAGCATTTCATTGAACAATACAGACATCAAACTTCATGTTTCGGGTGCCAACTTATTAAACAAAAAATATTACGATCACTTGAGTCGACTAAAACCCGGAAGACTAGACGAAAGCAACCCAAGTATTGGTTTTTACAATCCTGGACGAAACATAACGGTGGGTATATATGTTCCATTTAAGCTAAAATCGGCTAAATAGTTTTAATTTATTGACTAACGATTATATTTACGTTTGCATAGAGGGATATAGTACCTACTTTGTAACTTTAAGGATAGGTATGCGCATACGTTCTTGCAAATTATATATTTGTTTACACAACCAAAACCCAAAAACATGATTAAAACCATTCGTACTCAAATGCACTTGGCTTTAAGTTTGGTGTTTGTTGCTCTAGGAATTACTAGCGCAGTAGCACAAAAAAAGCCAAGTACTCCAGCGGCGGCCCCCACGGCAGCTAGCGCTCCTGCACCGGGCGGAGCAGCTAAACCCGGTATTAAACCCTACAAAGATGTAATTACCGAAAAAGCAAAAACCGACAAGGGTTTGTTTAAGGTACATCAGGTAGATGGAAAATATTACTATGAGATTCCAGATTCATTATTTGGTAGAGAAATGCTCATGGTAACCCGTTACGTAAAAACTCCGGCAGTTGACGGAACTTATGGCGGTGAAGAATTAAATGAACAAGTATGGGTATGGCAGAAACGAGATAAGCAGGTATTGCTGCGTGTGCCATCTTATGACAATGTGGCTGCCAAGGGTACCGACATGTATCAATCGGTTAAAAACTCCAACTTAGATGCTATTTTAAGTGCTTTTGACATTAAAGCCATCAATAAAGATTCGGCTTCGGTGGTAATTGATGCAACTGATCTTTTTAGCAAAGATGTATTATCTATTGGCCTACCAACGGCGGTGAGAACCCGATATAAAATATCGGCATTAGACGAAACCCGTTCGTATATCGATACCATTAAAAGTTTCCCGATTAATATTGAGGTAACTAGCACCAAAACCTACCGTTCTTCGGGAGCGCCTGTTGACGAAAGCTTGGGTTCTGTAACTGTTGAGATTCACAATTCACTATTGTTGCTATCAAAAGTGCCTACCAAACCTCGTATTTTCGACGACCGAGTGGGCTTTTTCTCACAGCAACAGACCGATTATGGTTTAGATGCACAAAAGGCAACCGTAACCAGATATATCAGCCGTTGGAAATTAGAGCCGAAAGATAAAGAAGCCTACAAGCGTGGCGAATTGGTAGAACCAGTAAAACAAATTGTTTATTATATTGACCCGGCAACTCCACAGAAATGGCGCCAATTCTTAAAAGATGGCGTAAACGATTGGAATGTTGCTTTCGAAAAAGCTGGATTTAAAAACGCCATTGTGTGTTTAGATCCACCCAACGACCCAGATTGGAGTCCAGAAGACGCTCGTTACTCGGTAATTAGATACTTCGCCTCCAACATTCCAAATGCCTACGGTCCGCACGTATCCGATCCTCGTTCAGGAGAAATTTTAGAATCAGATATTGGCTGGTACCACAACGTAATGAATTTAGTGCGCAACTGGTTTTTTGTACAAACTGCCGCCATTAACCCAGATGCAAGAACCGCTAAATTTAAAGACGAGTTAATGGGCAAACTAATCCGTTTTGTGTCTTCACACGAAGTGGGTCACACACTTGGTTTGGCACACAACTTCGGTTCAAGTGTCGCTTTTCCAGTTGATTCTTTGCGTTCAGCATCGTTCACCAAGAAAATGGGTGGTACAGCTCCATCTATTATGGACTATGCCCGCTTTAACTACATTGCTCAACCGGGCGATGGAGATGTGGTATTATACCCAGGTATTGGCGAATACGATAAATGGGCCATTAAGTGGGGGTATAGCTGGTTTGACACCAAGAGTGCCGATGAAGATGCGGTAATTTTGAACAAATGGACGGTATCGCACGCTGGTGACCCTCGTTATTTCTATGGTCAACAAACGGGTAACCCGATTGACCCTCGTGCACAATCTGAAGATTTGGGTGATGATGCCATGAAGGCTTCTGCCTATGGTATTGCCAATCTAAAACGCATTCTTCCGAATATTGAAAAATGGACCTACGAAGAAGGAAAACCGTACGACAATTTGAAAGAATTGTATGGGGAGGTGTTAGCCCAGTGGAACCGCTATATGGGCCACGTGCGCTCAAACATTGGTGGGGTATACGAAAACGATAAAACCTACGACCAAAAGGGGGCGGTTTACACCGTGGTACCAAAGGCAAAGCAACAAGAAGCAGTGCGCTTTATTAGTGCCCAAGCATTTGCAACACCAACCTGGATGTTAAATCAAACCGTGTTAAACAAATTTGACCAAGCTGGCATTGTAGAGCGCCTACGCGGAGCACAAGTGAGTGTTCTAAATGGTATTCTAGATCCAACCCGTTTGGCTCGTGTAATTGACAATAGTGCCAAAAATGGCGATCAAGCTTATGGCTTAACCGATCTGTTTGCTGATTTACATAAAGGTATTTGGTCTGAATTACAAAGCGGATCAAACATTGATACCTACAGAAGAAACCTACAACGTGCCTATATAGACCGTTTAGGGTTCTTAATTAACAAACAAGATACACCTGCACCGACTGCCTTCCCTGGAATGCCAGCCGGGCCACGTTTTGATGCAACTACATCAGACATTAGACCAATGGCACGCAGAGAGTTAAAAAACCTAGCTTCTGAAATTCGTAGCAGCGTAGCGAAGTTTAGCAACCCAGTGGTAAAAGCACACCTAGAAGATGCACTAGTAAGCATTCAACAAGTGCTTGATCCTAAATAAAAACAAATACATACCAAAAAGCCCTACCTCAAAAAGGTGGGGCTTTTTTATTGGAGTCGGGATGGCCGGATTTGAACCGACGACCTTCAGCACCCCATGCTGACGCGATACCGGGCTACGCTACATCCCGAAGAAGACAAAATTATGTATTTTTGGTCGAGCTTTAAAATCTGGTATTAATTTTAATTAATTGAATATCAGGTATTTAAACTGTTATTTTGATTCAAAAGATGGCAAATACAACTCGAGGAATTCGATTTTTTTCTGAAGATATTACCCTGAGGCTTAAAAATAAAGCCCAACTTCGCGATTGGTTTATAGCCACCGCCCAAGCAGAGGGTGCAAGAATTAAAGAGTTGAATTATATTTTCTGTAGCGATGCCTATTTGCTAGAAATCAACCAATCTTACCTCAATCACGATACCTATACCGATATCATCACCTTTGATAATAGCGAAATAGAAGGACGGGTAGTGGGAGATATTTTTATCAGCATAGATCGAGTTAGAGAAAATGCCCAGAGCTTTGCGGTATCTGAAAACGATGAACTACACCGAGTAATGATTCATGGACTATTACACCTATTGGGCTATGCCGATAAAAGCAAAACCGAAAAGGCTAAAATGACCGAAAAAGAAAACTACTACTTGGCGCTGCGTCTCTTTGTGGCTTAGTGCATCGGTATTTCTATCACCAATACTTTTGCGGCTTCTTGTACGGTAAAAGATAGTGTTTGCGAATCATACACACCCAAGGCATCTCGTCTTCCCAATACTTGGCCGGCTAGCTTAATCTCACCTTCTATTACAAACACATAAGCTCCATTCTCCGAAAAACTAAAATTGTAGCTAGCTTCTGTATTCGCATCAAAGCTTCCTAAAGAAAAACAGGCATCTTGGTTAATCCAAAGAGAGCCGTCTTTTTCGGAGGGAGATACTAATAATTGAAACTGATTTTGCGCCAGGCTGGTATCAAACGCTTTTTGGTCGTACCTCGGAGTAATATTTCGTTCTTTCGGGAAAACCCAAATTTGTAAAAGGTTTACCTCTTCGGTTTCTGAAGCATTAAACTCAGAGTGTTGTATACCACTACCTGCCGACATAATTTGCACTTCCCCGGGAGTAATAGTGCCAACAGAACCAAGACTGTCTTTGTGAGCCAATGAACCCCTGAGCGGAATGGTAACAATTTCCATATTATCGTGACCGTGCGTGCCAAAGCCCATGCCCGGTGCTATAATATCATCATTAAGCACCCGCAACAAGCCAAAGTGAATCTTGCTTGGATCGTAATACTGAGCGAAACTAAACGAGTGGGCGGCTTGCAACCAACCGTGGTTGGCTAAGCCCCTTTGGGCGGCGGGATGGAATATTGTTGTCATGGGTATTGGTGTTTAAACATACAAATATCATAAAATGTGCCGATAGATTGTATTCTGGTTTCTGATTTGTGACATTAACGTTATTTTTGGGCAAACAATATAAAAACAGATGAGCATTTCAGATATTTTAGGTACTGTGGGGGTGAGCCTCCTATTGGTGGGTTTCTTTCTAAACCTATTTAAAAAAATAGGTGTAGACAATATGAGCTATAGTTTGTTAAATGCGGTGGGTGCCGGCCTTTGTGGTGTATCTGCCTACCTCATTTCTTTTTACCCCTTTGTGGTATTAGAGGGTGTGTGGGTGGTAGTCAGTTTATATGCGCTTTTTAAAAATGTTCCACGTGGAACGAAATAAAAAACGAGCGAACGAATTTGATTATTTTTGTACTGTTTCACGTGGAACAAAAAGGATATGTTTAAGAAATATGATGTAATTGTGGTGGGTGCTGGGCACGCGGGCTGTGAGGCGGCAGCGGCGGCGGCAAATTTAGGCTCGAGTGTGCTGTTGGTTACCATGAACATGGGAACCATTGCGCAAATGAGTTGCAACCCTGCCATGGGCGGGGTTGCCAAGGGCCAAATTGTGAGAGAGATTGATGCGATGGGTGGTTATTCTGGTATTATTAGCGATAAAACTACCCTTCAATTCCGAATGCTTAATAGATCTAAGGGCCCTGCGATGTGGAGCCCAAGAGCACAAATAGACCGCATGCGCTTTGCAGAAGAGTGGCGCCTACACTTAGAGCAAACACCCAATGTAGATCTCTGGCAGGATACAGTGGTGGGATTAAAACTAGATGGGGATCGGGTGGCCGGAGTGATTACTTCCCTGGGCATTGAGATAGAGTCCGTAGCGGTTGTATTAACCAATGGTACTTTTTTAAACGGGGTAATTCATATTGGCGAAAAGCGTTTTGGTGGTGGAAGAACCGGAGAAAAAGCGGCTACCGGAATTACTGAACAATTGGTAAGCCTGGGTTTTGAAGCAGGGAGAATGAAAACGGGAACCCCGCCAAGGGTAGACGGAAGAACGCTAGACTATAGCAAAATGGAGGAGCAGTGGGGCGATGAAGATCGTGGTCGTTTCTCCTATACCGATGTTCCCCTGCAAACAGAGCAACGTTGTTGCTGGATTACCTACACCAACGAAGCGGTACACGAAACACTAAAAGAAGGCTTTGAAAAATCGCCCATGTTTACCGGGCGCATTAAGGGCCTGGGGCCCCGTTATTGCCCATCTATAGAAGATAAAATAAACCGTTTTGCAGAACGCGAACGGCACCAAATATTTGTAGAACCTGAGGGTTGGAATACGGTGGAAATTTATGTGAATGGGTTTTCCACCTCCTTGCCCGAAGATGTTCAATACCGGGCACTACAACAAATACCCGGTTTTGAACAAGCCAAAATGTTCCGTCCGGGTTATGCCATTGAATACGATTATTTTCCGCCTACCCAATTAGACCTTAGCCTAGAAACAAAGCAGGTAAAAAACCTGTTTTTTGCAGGACAAATAAATGGAACAACCGGATATGAAGAGGCGGCTTGCCAAGGTTTTATTGCGGGTATAAACGCCCACCAAAAAGTGTACGATAAGCACGAGTTAATAATGAAACGTTCGGAATCGTATATAGGTGTTTTGATAGACGACCTAGTAACCAGGGGTACTGAAGAACCGTATAGAATGTTTACCTCTAGAGCCGAACACCGTTTATTATTAAGACAAGATAATGCTGATTTACGCTTAAGCGGGATTGGTCATTCGCTGGGTTTAATTTCAGATGAACGCATGGAAGGGGTACACGCAAAAGTGGCTGCTGCCGACAAATTGGTGGCTTACCTATCGCAAGTTTCGGTACAACCGGAGGATATAAACAGCGCACTCAATACGCTTGGGACATCGCCAATTAACCAAAAAGTGAAATTGGTTCAGCTGTTAGGTAGACCACAAATTGGTATTGGCGATTTAAGCAATGCGATCCCTGCACTGAACGAAGAGCTGGCTTCTTACTCCAAAGATGTGGTGGAGCAGGCGGAAATTCGAGTGAAGTACGAAAGCTATTTCGAAAAGGAATTGGAAATAGTAGAGAAAATGAAACGATTGGAAGACCGTGAAATTAATCCGGATTTTGATTACCACACCCTAGGCTCTCTCTCAAAAGAGGCTAGAGAAAAATTACTTCGGGTAAAACCAAGAACTCTTGGACAAGCCTCAAGAATTTCGGGGGTTTCTCCATCGGATATTTCTGTTTTAATGGTTCATTTAACAAAATAGTTATTAACCATTTGATTATCAACAACTTAAACATAAAACCAGGTGACTCAAAATAACGCGATATACGCGACCCTTATAAATTCTTTGACTGGTTCTTCCAAAAAATGTGTTTTTTTAACCAGGGGCTTAAAAACCGTCTTAAATAAGGTGTGGGTCTTGGGGGCTAGCTTCACGATGGGCTTGTGGGTACTTTCGGGTTGCGCCAGCATGCAATCGCCAAGCGGTGGACCAAAAGATACCCAGGCGCCAAGGGTGGTAAAAGAAAAACCTAAAAATTTAAGCACACGTTTTTCGGCGTCCGAAATCGAACTTACTTTTAATGAGTTTATAAAACTAAACAACGCCTTTACCGAAATTAGTGTAAGCCCAGCATTAGAGAAACCCTTAGATGTAAAAGCTAGCAAGGGTTTGTTAACTCTAAAAATTGGTCAGGCCCTGGAGCCTAACACCACCTATACCGTAAATTTTGGCAAAGCCATTGGCGACGTTAACGAAAACAACTTATTAAAAAACTATAGCTATGTTTTCTCTACGGGTAGTGTGCTAGATTCTTTGTCTATTAGCGGAAATGTTAGTAGCGCCTCTACCAATGAGGGCTTAAAAGATGTGATGGTATTTATATTTCCAAGTAAACAAGATAGCCTATTGGGTAAGAAAAAACCCACCACCTACACCATTACAGATGAAAAGGGGAATTATAAATTAAGTAATCTGCGGGCTGATGAATACTCTGTATATGCGCTCAAAGAAACTAGCCCGGATAGAATTTATAACCAAGGAATAGATGAGATTGGATTTAGCACGAATAAAATTAAACTGGAGAAAAATATAGCTGGCGTAAATCTTAAATTGTTTAAAGAGCTGCCGAAAGAATTTAAGGTGTTAGAAAAAAAGATTGAGGTAGACGGAAAGTTACTTTTAATATTTAATAAGCCTGTAGAACATCTGGCGGTGAAGGAGCTTGAAACTTCCGATTATCTAAAAAATAGTGTCAAAAAATATAGTTTAAACGGAGATTCGGCACAGATTTGGTCCCCTGAAATCACCTACGATTCTTTAAAAATCGGGATATATTCAGGTGAAAATTTATTGAATAAAGTAGTTATTAATAGAAATAAACGAGAGGTGTATACCAAGCAACCTGCTTTAAAAGACAATATTGTTGCAAATAAGCTTAAACCTAACACTAATTTTTCTCTGGTATTTTCAATGCCGGCGGACTTTCTTGATAGCACTAAAATTAGTGTACAATCGGACTCGGTAAAATTAACGGGCTGGAAAATAGCTAAACAACCTGGATTGGTACGTTCTATAGCAATACTTTATCCATTTAAAGCAGGTAAAAATTATACTGTAAAAGTTTCGGAGGGTGCATTTAAAAGTATTTCTGGTGGTAAAAATGTAGCATACAGCAAAACCTTTACCCAAGATGGTTTAGATAGTTATGGCAATCTAAGCCTTATTATAACACCAAGCGATACTACTAAAACCTACATTATACAACTCTTAAACGAGCAAAAAGCGGTTGTTAAGGAAGATATTATTACGCAAGAGAACACCTTAAGTTATAAAACCTACCCTATTGGAAAATATACTATTCGGGTAGTTTTAGATGAAAATAGAAACGGAAAGTGGGATGGTGGAGACCTGAGTAAAAACAGGCAACCAGAAAAGGTATGGTGGTTCGAGAAAACAATTGGCTTAAGAGCAAATTGGGATTTAGAAGAAAAAATTACAATTCCTGCGGATTTTTAAACCAATCACTATAAAGCACATACCTATCTGGTAATTGATCTAATAAAGCCCTTTGTGTTTCACTAATGGGTTTTATTTTTTTTGCGGGCGCACCGGCATAAATATATCCTGATTCACACAACGTATTTTCTAACACAATAGAACCGGCCGCAATAATACAATACTCTTCTACCACCGCTTTATCCATAATAATAGCACCCATTCCTACCAATACTCTATCTTTTAAGGTGCAACCGTGTATAATGGCATTGTGCCCAACCGATACATAATTACCAATAGTGGTAGCCGCTTGTTCGTAAGTACAATGTACGGTAACGCCATCTTGAATATTGGTATAATTACCAATTCTAATTTGGTTTACATCGCCACGAATAATAGCATTAAACCAAACGGAACAATGCGTACCTAACACTACATCGCCAACAATGGTTGCATTATCGGCAATAAAACAATCGCTTCCAAAACTGGGTGAAATTCCTTTTACAGGTAGAATAAGTGGCATATAACTGAAGTATTAATAGAACAAGGTAAGTAGATTCTTTCTTTTAAACTAGGTTAAGTTGTGGAAACCTGTTGATAAAACCTATAAGCGATGTAGATAAAAAAGGAGAACTAAACAAAGACTTAATTTTTAGTGGAAATCTTACTTTTTGTACTCATTTTATACAGCAGTATATAAGACTTATTCACTTTTTACACCGAAGTATTTTATACACAAATAAATGTTGAATAGTAAAGCTATAATTTTTTAATTATTTATCAATCAATTAGTTAAAAAATAAAAAGGTAAGTAAATATGTGTATAAAAATAGAATAACTACAAAGGCAAAAAAAAGTAGACTGCTTTATACACAATACTAACACCTTAATAAACCATAGATTATTTTATAAATAATAAATAGTAATTATTTAGTGTGTGTATAAAAGGATAATTTTGGAGAAGATTAAAAAAGAGAAATTATGTTTGAAAACACCGAGCGTACAGAGTTAGCACAATTAGGAGAGTTTGGATTAATAGCACACTTAACTGATAAAATAGAAATCAGTCAAGAAAGTACCATTAAAGGAGTAGGCGATGATGCAGCAATACTATCGGCTGGTAATAAACAAATAGCCATATCTACCGATTTATTATTAGAAGGTATTCATTTCGATTTAGCGTATACGCCGTTTAAACATTTAGGTTATAAAGCAGTACAGGTAAACTTAAGCGATATTTATGCTATGAACGGACTAGCTGCTCAGGTTACCGTATCTATTGGTTTATCAAGTAAATTTCCTTTAGAAGCAGTGGAAGAAATTTATGAAGGTATTTACCTGGCTTGTAAAAAATATGGAGTAGATGTGGTTGGTGGCGATACCTCGGCCTCTAAACAAGGTTTGATACTTAGTGTAACAAGTATTGGTTATGTAGATCCCGAAAATGTAGTGTACCGCTCTGGTGCAAAAGAGGGAGAGTTAGTATGTGTTTCTGGCGATTTAGGCGGAGCGTATATTGGTTTACAATTATTAGAACGTGAAAAACAGATCTTTTTAGAAAATCCAAACATTCAACCTGATTTAGAGGGGAAAGATTACGTAATTGAACGTCAATTAAAACCAGAGGCTAGAAAAGATATTATTGATTATTTACGTGAAAACGGAATAAAACCAACTTCTATGATTGATATTTCGGATGGCTTAGCGTCTGAAATAAAACATATTTGTAAACAATCAAACGTAGGTTGCCACGTGTACGAAGAGAAAATACCTATTGACCAAATGACTTATGATACGGCTCGTGAATTTGGTTTAGACCCCACCACCTGTGCTTTAAATGGTGGCGAAGATTATGAGTTATTATTCACCATTAAACAGAGCGATTACGATAAGATAAAAAACAGCCCAGATATTACCGTAATTGGTCATATAACCGATGCTGCTTCCGGTTGTCAGTTAATATCTAAATCAAACAACATGCACGAGTTAAAAGCTCAAGGCTGGAAGGCCTTTTAAGCCGGTTATTCCTCTTCGTCTATGTATTTTTGATCGAGCTGTTTACTAGCTTTTGCCCCTAATTTTTTAATCTTATCGGCCGTTACAGTCAGATTTCCTGCACCGGTTGATAGTTTATTTAAGGCTTTATCGTAGGCTTTTTCCGTTTGTTTTAAGCTTTTACCTATATCCTCTAAATCTTCTACAAAATTGTAGAACTTATCGTACATAGCACCGCTTAAACGAGCAATTTCTAATACGTTTTTATTTTGGCGTTCTTGTTTCCAAATACTAGCCACGGTACCCAAGGTTGCCAATAGGGTAGATGGGCTTACAATAACCACTCTGCGATCCCAGGCATAATTAAATAATTCCTCGTCTAATTGCACCGCCACACTAAACGACGATTCAATAGGAACAAATAACAAGACAAAATCGGGAGAATTAATCTGATACAAATCTTGATAATTCTTACCACACAAATCATTAATATGATTTTGAATAGATTTTACGTGCTCTTTTGCATATACCTCACGGTCAGTATCATTATCGCAGTTTACCAAACGTTCATAAGCCACTAAAGACACTTTCGAATCCACAATTAAATGTTTACCATCCGGCATATCAATTACCACATCGGGCTGTAAACGGTTACCATCGGGCCCAACCATACTGGCCTGCACTCGGTATTCTCGGTCTTTAACCAATCCCGAGCGCTCCAATACCTTCTCTAAAATCATCTCTCCCCAATTCCCTTGTTTTTTCTGTTCACCCTTAAGTGCTTTGGTAAGGTTTTGCGTTTCTTCGCTCATTAAGCGGTTATTTTCTACCAGCTTATTAATCTCCCCTTTTAACACGTTTCGCTCATCCGATTCAGCTTTGTACACTTTATCAACCTTTTCCTCAAAATCCTTTAATTTTTCTTTAAAAGGATTTAAAATCACATCTAATTGAGTACGGTTATGTTCCGTAAATGTTTTCGATTTTTCGTCTAAGAGTTTATTAGCAATATTTTCAAACTCCAATTTAAATTGCTGTTGGAGGGTTTGGATATAGGTTTCTTGTTCAGCCAAGCGCTCTCTTTGCGATTTAAACGCTTCTTCCGCTTTTACAATGCGTTCGTTTTTAGCCGCTAAATCTATCTCCACTTCTCGTAATCTGCTTTCTAAACGTTGGCGCTCTGACGCACTATTTTCTGCCCGCTCTGTAGTCCGAGCTACTTCAGCTTGTAGCGCTCCATTTTCTTGTTTTAATCTAGAAAATTCATCCGCAGAAATACCCTCTGCAGAAACGGGGCGTTTCACAAAAATTACCACAGCTACTACTAAAACCAGCGCCGCTATACCTAAAATAACTACATCCATACAAATTAATAAGGCTTAAAAATACAAAAATAAACAGCCATTTTGACAAGCCGAGTCTGACAGCCTAAAACATGTTAAAATCAATAAAAATAACACCCCAAGAGATAAAAACACCAAAAAGAGTGCTTATTTCTACAAATGGTATAGATTTTGAACAAGGGTAGTTATATTTATAAAAAAATAAACATATGGGACTATTTTTATTAATAGCCATCGGACTACTTAGCTTTGTGGTTCAATGGCGCTTTAAAAGCAAATTTAAAACCTACTCAGAAATTGGTTTAAGCTCTGGCTTAAGTGGTAGAGAGGTGGCTGAAAAAATGTTGGCCGATCATGGCATTAGCGATGTGGAAATAATTTCGGTAGAGGGCCAATTAACCGACCATTACAACCCGCAAAACAAAACCGTAAACCTAAGCCCCGAGGTATACCACGGAAAAAGTGTAGCCTCTGCAGCTGTTGCCGCACACGAGTGCGGACACGCGGTACAGCACGCCAAAGCCTATTCTTGGTTGCAATTCCGCTCGGCTATGGTACCGGTGGTGAGTGTGGCTTCTAACCTTATTCAATGGACTCTATTTATTGGGGTGCTATTGTTTGCATTCGCACGTATTCCATTTGTACTAGAAATTGGCGTAGCCGCCCTGGCTTTAGTTACGCTATTTAGTTTTATTACCTTGCCGGTAGAGTTCGATGCTAGCCGTAGAGCCCTGGCTTGGTTAAATGCTTCTGGTGGCACTATTACTGATGCTACAGAACACGACCAAGCAAAAGATGCTTTATGGTGGGCCGCTATGACCTATGTGGTAGCCGCCCTAGGTTCCCTAGCTACCCTAGTATATTACGCCAGCATGCTTATGGGCAACCGCAGAGATTAAAAAAACAATAGATGAATAAACAAGCCCCGATCAGAGATGGTTGGGGCTTGTTAGTTTAACTTATATCCCGCTACCAAGGTAAAATGTGGAATATTAGCTCGGAATAATGCGGGCTTATCTAGCTGCTTAAAGGTGTAATAACCCTGCATGGAGCCCACTTCGGTAGCCAGTTCACAGCCCGAAACATATTGGTGCGATTCTCCCGGTAAAATAATGGGTAATTCTCCCACAACCCCTTCGCCATCTACCACCCGTTTAATGCCCCGGGTATCTATAATATCCCAATGTCGGCGAACTAATTGAATGGCAGCATTGGTTCCGTTTTCAATGGTAATTTGGTAGGCAAATAAAAAACGCCCATTGGCCGGGTCAGAAAAATCGGCTTGATAATTTGTTTCCACAGAAACAGTAACCCCCAACGTGCTTGCTTTTACCATATTATAAGGTTACAAAATCGCCGAATTTCTCCTCGATTTCGCTCAAAACCGAAGAAATATCTGCTACAGTTTCTAAAGACACTAGGCGCATGCGGTATTCTTTAAAATCAGGAATTCCCTTAAAATAATTGGCATAATGGCGCCTCATTTCAAAAATCCCCGTTTTTGGCCCCTTCCACTCAATAGATTTTTCTAAATGGGTGCGACAAACAGATACCCGCTCTGCCAGGGTTGGGCCCGCTAGCTTTTCGCCGGTAGCGAAAAAGTGTTTTATTTCTCTAAAAATCCAAGGGTAGCCAATAGCCGCTCGGCCAACCATAATTCCATCTACCTCATATTCTAAGCGCCAATTTGCAGCTTTTTCCACGCTATCCACATCACCATTTCCAAAAATGGGAATTTGAATTCTGGGGTTGCGCTTAATTTCTCGAATAAGTGTCCAATCTGCTTGGCCCTTATACATTTGTGCACGAGTTCTCCCGTGGATGGTTAGCGCTTTTATCCCCACATCTTGTAGGCGTTCGGCTACTTCGTATACATTTTTGGTGGTATCGTCCCAACCCAAACGAGTTTTTACGGTTACAGGCAGGTGGGTGCTTTCTACCACCGCCTTGGTCATGGCCACCATTTTATCAATATCTTGTAAAAGGCTAGCCCCGGCGCCTCTGCAGGCTACGTTTTTAACCGGACAGCCGTAATTAATATCAATTAAATCGGGTTGCGCTTGGCTGGCAATTTCGGTGGCTTCCCGCATGCTGTCAATTTGGCTGCCGAAAATTTGAATGCCAATAGGGCGCTCGTATTCGAAAATATCGAGCTTTTGCCGACTTTTAGCGGCCGCACGAATAAGCCCCTCCGAGGAAATAAATTCGGTATACATTAAATCAGCCCCATTTTGTTTGCACACTAAACGAAACGGCGGATCGCTCACATCCTCCATTGGAGCAAGCAAGAGCGGAAATTCACCTAAATCTATTGTTCCTATCTTAACAGACATACCACAAAAGCCCTCAATTTTTTGTTACTTTATGCTTCAAAAGTACAAAATATAGGCACATCATGTCCACTAGTATCACATCTCCCGGCTTAGCACTTCTTAAATTATTGGTTTTGGTTGTTCTGGGGATGATTTTATTTTCCCTGCTAGGTGTTCTTCTGGGGGCACTTTTTTATAAACAATCACTGTTAGCCATAGCTTCCTTGAACCAAAATGTGGGCTTTTTACGCATCGTTCAACTTTTTTCAAGCGTTGGTTCTTTTCTGCTCCCGGCTTGGTGGTTTGTCAAAAGAGAAGGCTATGAAGCTCCGTCTTTTTTTAAACTAAACACCCCAACATCTATACCCCTTTTTCTTTTAACAGGCATACTTCTTTATTTTTCAGCCAGCTTTTTCCAGTGGACCATAGATGTTAATAATGCCATGCACTTGCCTTCTTTTTTAGCCGGCGTAGAAACCTGGATGCGCCAGCAAGAAGACCAACTGACTGCCCTTACGCAACAGTTTTTGGCTATGCCTTCTTGGTTAGATTTAGCCATTAACCTGCTCATGATTGCGCTTATTCCCGCTATTGGAGAAGAACTTTTATTTAGGGGTTGCTTACAACCAATTTTTGGTCGCCTAGCAAAAAATGCACACCTAGGTATTTGGTTAGCCGCCATTGTATTTAGCGCCATACACCTGCAGTTTTATGGCTTTATTCCGCGGATGTTATTGGGCGCACTTTTTGGTTATTTATATTATTATGGAAAGAGTCTTTGGTATCCTATTTTAGGCCATTTCTTAAACAACGGATCTGCTGTGGTAGCCGTATTTTTCTATCAGCAAAAAGGCTTAACGGTTGCCGAAGCCATGAAACAAGATGGTGCCGGCCAAGCTCATCCGTTTGCCATCATACTTTCGGCTATTATTACCCTTTTTCTGCTGTATAAATTTTATCAAATTTCCCGGCAAAACGAGGCACACTCATTAACAGATACCCATGGCTCAAAATTGGACTAAAATAGTTACCACCAGCAACCCTATTACTGCCGAACTAGCGAAACAGGTGTTAGAAGAAAGCGGTATAGAAGCGGTGATATTAAACAAACAAGACTCTTCTTACCATTTTGGCGAAGTGCAGGTATTGGTGCCCGAAGCAGATAGCCAAGCTGCACAAAAACTTTTATCCGATAACCCCTTTTAATATATGAAAACCAGAGCCATTACCGCCCTTTTCTTTGCCAGCTGCATGTTGGGCTCCCTCTTTCTTGGACCCCTTGTTTTTGCAGTCTTTAGCCTTTTATTGTTGGGAATAGGCCTTTTAGAATTCTACCGCCTAGTAAAAGCTACCGAATTACAGCCCAATACCGTTTTGGGCCTTGTGCTTTCTCTAGCAGTATATGCTTTGACATTTTCCACTGTATTATACAATAATAGCCCCCAAAACGTACTCGTATTGGTACCCCTTGTTTTGGCGGTGTTTATTGCCGAATTGTACCGAAAAAGCACCAATCCCTTTCAAAATATCGCCATAACCCTGTTGGGTGTGTGTTATATAGCAATTCCCTTTTCTTTTTACCTTGCCCTTGGCTTTATTGGCGATGGTTTTTCTTTTACCCTACCACTAGCGCTACTTTTACTTATTTGGGCCAACGATACGGGCGCTTACCTCTTTGGCGTTAAGTTGGGTAAGCACCGCTTGTTTGAACGTCACTCTCCCAAAAAATCGTGGGAAGGGTTTATGGGCGGACTTTTAGTGGCCTGCCTTGTGGCATGGATTTTGGGTATCTATATACTCGCCGTGTCCCCCATTCATTGGTTAGTGCTAGCGGTATTGGTTGGTGCGGTGGGCACCCTAGGCGATTTGGTAGAATCGATGTTAAAACGCAGTTTAAATATTAAAGATTCGGGTTCTTTTTTACCCGGCCACGGCGGCCTTTTAGACCGTTTTGATAGCCTACTTTTTGC
>JBJTNJ010000108.1:0-7749 GCA_046074005.1 Sphingobacteriaceae bacterium | reverse complement strand
GCATGATCGGCCATTATTAAACCGCAAAATTGCAAACCCGTTTTACGGAAGCTCTGTTTGCCATACTCCCACAAACGCACTTCGGTATAATTATTTTTTAAGTTCGAATTATTAGAATCGGCACCAATATTGCACCATTCGCCCAATACCGAATTGCCTAAAAATCCTTCGTGGCCTTTAGAAGAATAGGCAAATAAAATAGCGTTACTTACTTCACCCCCAACTCGACAATGTGGACCAATGGTAGTGGCTCCATAAATTTTAGCACCCATTTTCACCTGTGAATGTTCGCACAAAGCAAAAGAACCACGAATATGGCTACCTTCCCAAACCTGAGAATTTTTAGCTAAATAAATAGGTCCTTCTAAAGTATTAAAAGTTGCACACTCGGCTGTAGCACCTTCTTCTGCAACGAAATTGCTTCCTAAAATGGTATTGGTGGCACTCAACTTAGCCGATGTTCTTCCGGAGGTAAGCAAGGTAAAATCCTTACGCAACTCTACATCGTTCTGACTAAATAAATCTTCCGGGTAATTTATTTTTACAAAAGTGCCTTGATATTCTTTAAGTAAATAGCTCGAAAAGTTATTGTAATTGAAATTTTGAGCGTCTTTTTCGGACAGTTTTACGGCAATTAATAGACTCTTGCTCACCAATGCTTCTCCAAGTTGTAGGTTATCAACGGCCTTCACGAGCTCCTCATCGGGGCAAATGGAACCATTTATGAGTAGGTTTTCGGCAGATATCTTTTTAGGGAATTTTTTTTGGAGATATTCTTCGGTTACAAAAGAATAGCTTGTTGCCGAGAGGCGCTTGCCCCATTTCTCGGCAATAGTGAGTATTCCTATTCTAAAATCGGCTACCGGACGGGTAAACGACAGAGGCAATAGGCTTTCTCGTGAGGCATCATCAAAAAATAAAATACTCATGTAACAAAAATAAAAAAAGTCCCGACTGTTAGGCCGGGACTTCGGTATATTTTTTGGTTTCGATTACTTTTTAGCGTAACGATTTTTGAATTTATCGATACGACCAGCGGTATCAACCAATTTCATTTTACCAGTAAAGAAAGGGTGTGAAGTGTGCGAAATCTCTAATTTTACTAGAGGATATTCATTACCATCTTCCCATTTGGTAGTTTCTTTAGATTCTATGCACGATTTAGTGATAAAAGAATAGTCGTTAGACATGTCTTTAAATACAACTAATCTGTAGTTTTTTGGATGTAAATCAGCTTTCATTTCCGTCAATTAATTTCAGAGGGGCAAATATAGTGCTTATTGTGAAAACAAAAAAGCGATAAACAAAAAATATTTAGGAATTTATTTCTTGGCACAGTTCTATGAGTACTCCATTTGCATCTTTTGGATGTACAAAACATACCCATTTATTATCAGCACCCCGTTTAGGTTCTTCATTCAATAAGGTAAAACCTTCGCCTTTTAAACGGACCATCTCCGCCTTAATATCCTCTACGGCAAAGGCTATATGATGAATTCCTTCTCCTTTTTTCTCAATAAACTTAGCAAGCGCACTTTGTTCGCTACTAGCCTCTAGGAGTTCAATCTTATTAGGACCCGTCTTAAAAAAAGCCGTTAATACTCCCTCCGACGCTACTTCTTCTGTTTTATACGAAGCTACACCCAACAAGCGCTCGTAAACTCTACAAGCCTCTCGTAAATTACGTACAGCAATACCAATGTGCTCTATCTGTTTCATGTGCATGCGTAAAGGTATAAAAATGACGAATAAATGGCGATTATCTATCGCAAAAATCCCTTTTCAGAAAAAATATTTTTTTATCTTTGAACATTAATTTAAACTGAATCTAAATAAGAATCAATGAAATTACCACTGTATTTCGACAATAATGCCACTACACCCATGGATCCAAGGGTATTGGAAGCCATGATGCCTTATTTTACCGAAAAGTTTGGAAACTCAGCTAGCCGTAACCATGCTTTCGGATGGGCTGCCGAAGAAGGGGTAGATTATGCCCGCGAACAAGTTGCCCAGTTAATTGGCGCCAATGAGAAAGAAATTATTTTTACTTCTGGTGCCACCGAAGCGGACAACTTGGGCATTAAAGGGGTGTTCGAAATGTATCAGGATAAAGGCAATCACATCATTACCTGTGTAACCGAACATAAAGCAGTATTAGACACCTGCAAACACCTAGAAAAACTAGGTGCCCAAGTAACCTACCTACCGGTAAAAGAAGATGGATTGCTAGATTTAGCTTTATTAGAAGCCGCCATGACTCCGCAAACGATATTAGTTTGCATTATGTATGGCAATAACGAAATTGGTGTGATTCAGCCTATTAAAGAAATTTCTGCCATTGCCCACAAGCATGGCGCACTATTTATGACCGATGCCACCCAAGCTGTGGGTAAAATTCTAGTAAATGTAGACGCCGATGGCATTGATTTAATGGCCTTTACTGCACACAAAATGTACGGACCTAAAGGCGTTGGCGCCTTATACGTTCGTCGTAAAAACCCAAGAGTAAAAGTAACTGCCCAACTAGATGGCGGTGGCCACGAACGTGGTATGCGCTCAGGAACTTTAAATGTAGCCGGCATTGTTGGCTTTGGTAAAGCCTGCGAAATATGCCGTTTAGAAATGGATCAGGATGCTAAACGATTATCGGCTTTAAGAGATAAGTTGCAAAACGCCCTAACCGTTTTAGAGGAAAGCTATGTAAACGGAAACGTGGCAAATCGCTTGCCACATACGGCTAATATCTCGTTTAAATATGTAGAAGGTGAAGGCTTAATGATGGCCATGAAAGACTTAGCTGTTTCATCTGGTTCAGCTTGCACCTCTGCTTCATTAGAACCCTCATACGTATTAAAAAGTTTAGGTCTTTCCGATGATTTAGCACATTCTTCTATTCGCTTTGGCTTAGGTAGATTCACCACCGAAGAAGAAGTAGATTTTGCGATTGAGCAAACCAAACATGCAGTAAACCATCTTAGAGAACTTTCTCCACTATGGGAAATGTTTAAAGAAGGAATCGATTTAGACAAAGTAGAGTGGGTAGAACATTAATCATTATTAAGACAACATAACACTATGGCATATTCAGATAAAGTAATTGATCATTACACCAATCCACGTAACGTGGGTACGCTCGATAAGAGCAAAAATAATGTAGGCACTGGCTTGGTGGGTGCACCGGAGTGTGGCGACGTAATGCGTTTACAAATTGAAGTAGACAGCAACAATGTAATTACCGACGCAAAATTTAAAACCTTCGGCTGTGGCTCTGCTATTGCCTCTTCATCTTTAGCCACAGAATGGTTAAAAGGCAAATCTATTGACGATGCTATTGCTATTGACAATATGGATATTGTAGAAGAATTGGCTTTACCTCCAGTAAAAATTCACTGTTCGGTATTGGCAGAAGACGCTATTAAAGCCGCCATTAACGATTACCGTGTAAAAAATGGCTTAGCTCCTATCGAAAGCGAAAAAAGTCATCACTAAGAAAAAATGGTAACCATTACCGATAAAGCAAAAGAGAAAGTTTTAAGTCTAATGCAAGAAGCAGGCTTAGATTCCTCCTACTTTTTACGGGTTTCTGTAAAAGGCGGGGGTTGCTCCGGCCTATCGTATAACTTAGATTTTGACAACGAAGAAAAAACGGGCGACCAGTTTTTTGAAGATAACGGCATCAAAATTACCTTAGACATGAAATCTTTTTTATACTTAGCCGGCACCGAACTCGATTTCACCGACGGCTTAAATGGGAAAGGCTTCAACTTTAACAACCCAAATGCTAGCCGCACCTGTGGTTGTGGCGAAAGCTTCTCTGTTTAAGTACACTATTTTAAAACACATAGGGCGATCAATTACTGGTCGCCTTTTGTTTTTTAAACGGGTATGCGTATAATTGCGGACTAACCAATGCGTTAAAAACGTATGAACTTACTAAACGAACACAGCACCATTCCGCGACTATTACGGAATGTGGTAGAACATATACACTCCGAAAATAACCCTTTTCTATTCCATCACACAAAAAATGGTTGGGAAGAAATCAGTTACAAGCAGGTATTAGATACGGCCGATGCCATTTCGAGCTACTTCTTAGATTTAGGCATTCAGAAAGGCGATCGTTTAGCTTTAATTATAGAAAACTGTCCCGAATATGTATATTACGACCAAGCTTTACAGCAATTAGGTGCCGTAAACGTATCGGTATATCCTACCCTTAGCGAAACAGAAGTTGCCTACATTTTAAACGATGCCGGCGCAAAGATGATTTTGGTAGGCAACCCCTTCTTATTTAAAAAGATATTAAAAATAGCCAACTCTTGCCCACAGCTTAGTCGCATTATTCCGGTATTTGAGGGTTACGAAAAACATTTAGAAGGACAGTCTATTAATGCTGGAGTGCTTTCTCTTAAAGAACTTATTGCCGAGGGCGAACAAACCCTGCCCGTACACAAAAAAGAACTAGCCGTACTTAGAAATGAAGTTAAACCGAGCGATTTATCTTCCTTAATTTATACTTCGGGTACTACCGGAACGCCCAAGGGGGTAATGCTTAGCCATGGAAATTTTGTAGAAAACGTACGTGTATGTTTAGAACAAATTCCCGTGATTGATGAGCACGAAACCTTTCTTTCGTTCTTACCCTTATCGCACGTATTTGAGCGTACAGCCACGTACCATATTTGCCTTGCAAAAGGCTGTAAAATTGCCTTTGCACAAAGCTTAGAGCTGCTGGCCAAAAACATGGCCGAAGTAAAACCAACGGTAATGAGTTGCGTTCCTCGTTTACTAGAACGCATTCACGATAAAGCCATCAAAAGTGGTACATCAGCAGGTGGCTTAAAAAGCAAAATCTTCTTATGGGCTTTAGAAGTAGGCAAAACCTACCGAGAAGTAAAAGAAGTCGGCAAAAAGCCGGGACTAGCGCTAAGTTTACAACAAAAACTAGCCGACAAACTCGTTTTTAGTAAAATTAAAGAGAAAACCGGCGGCCGATTAAAATTTATGATTTCGGGAGGCGCCGCCCTACCTAAAAACGTAGGAGAATTTTTTGGCAACTTGGGCATTAAAATCTTAGAAGGTTTTGGCTTAACCGAAACCTCTCCTGTAATGGCTGTAACTGAATACCACCGCCAAGTATATGGTACTGTTGGTCGGGTAATTCCCGGCATCGAGGTAGGCATTCAAGATGTTGAAAGCAAGCAATTTATTGCCATACAAACCCACGAAAGCTTTAACGAAGCCTTTGAATGTGCCGAAGGCGAAGTGGTGGTTCGTGGCCACTGCGTGATGAAAGGCTATTGGAACAAAGTAGAAGAAACTGCACAGGTATTGGATAGTGATGGCTGGTTCCATACCGGCGACGTGGGCCGCTTTTTTAAAGGAAACCTACAAATTACCGATCGCATAAAAAACATGCTGGTAAATGCCTATGGCAAAAACATTTACCCAACACCGGTAGAAAACACTTACCTAAAAAGCCCGAAAATTGAACAGGTATTTCTTATTGGCGATAAACAAGAATACATTACCGCTATTCTAGTGCCTTCTAGAGAAAGCCTGCAAGAAGAGTTTAAGTTAAGCGACGACTTCTTTAATTCTCCTGAAACATTTATTAAGGAGGAGGAGCTGATTAATTGGGTAGATGAAGATATTAAACACCTATCCAATGAATTGGCAAAATTTGAACGCATTAAACACTTTAGGCTAAAACGCAATCCATTTACCATAGAAGATGGCGAAATGACCCCTACGCTTAAGGCTAAACGAAAGGTAATTGAGCAAAAATATGCAGATGCGATACGCTCCTTATATACCGAAGAAGAAGCCTAACAAAATACAAACAGTTAAAAAGCATCGGTTTCGCCCGATGCTTTTTTGTTTTTAGCCCTTAACCAAGCATAGTTTACGCATAAAAACGCTATTTTTGCACAAATTTGAAACGAACATATGAGTATAGGCTTATCTGAACAAGAACTATTACGCCGAGAGGCCATGGCCGAGTTACGCAACTTGGGCATTAACCCTTATCCCGCCGAAGCTTTTGAAGTAACGGCCAATGCAAAGGATATTAAAGAAAATTACGAACGCGATAAAACTTCTTATAAAAACATCCGCATTGCTGGCCGCATTATGACCCGTAGAATTATGGGCAGTGCGTCATTTGCCGAAATTCAGGATGCTAGTGGGCGTATTCAGATATACTTAAACCGCGATGAAATTTGCCCTACCGAGGACAAAACGCTATACAATACTGTATTTAAAAAACTATTAGATATTGGTGATTTTATTGGCCTAGAAGGCTACGTATTTACTACCCAAACTGGTGAAATTTCGGTACACGTTACCAAAATGACGGTGCTATCGAAATCGCTAAAACCACTACCCATTGTAAAACGAGATGAAGAAGGAAATACCTACGATGGATTTACCGACCCAGAATTACGCTACCGTCAACGTTACGTAGATTTAACTGTAAATCCCGAGTTTAAAGATATTTTCATTAACCGCTCTAGGGTAATAAACACCATGCGTGGCTATTTCGATAGCCAAGGCTGGATGGAAGTAGAAACCCCTATTCTACAGCCGGTTCACGGTGGTGCGGCAGCTCGTCCGTTTAAAACACACCACAATACGCTCGACATGCCTTTGTTCTTACGTATTGCCAACGAGCTTTACCTAAAACGCCTCATTGTAGCAGGTTTCGATGGAGTATACGAATTCGGCAAAATGTTCCGTAACGAAGGAATGGACCGCACGCACAACCCCGAATTCACCTCTATGGAAATTTACGTGGCCTATAAAGATTATATCTGGATGATGGCCATGGTAGAAGAATGCCTCGAAAAAGTAGCCGTTGCCACAAACGGCTCTTCTCAAGTGAAAGTGGGCGAACACCTTATTGAGTTTGCCGGACCTTACGAGAAGCTTTCTATGTACGATTCCATTAAAAAGTACACTGGCATTGACGTTTCGGAGCAAGACGAACAAGGCTTACGCAGTATTTGTAAAGATTTAGGTATTGAGGTAGACCCAACTATGGGCCGTGGTAAGTTAATTGATGAGATTTTTGGCGCCAAAGTAGAAGCCAACCTTATTCAACCCACCTACATTACCGACTACCCTATTGAAATGACGCCTTTGGCGAAAAAACACCGCAATAAAGAAGGCTTGGTAGAACGTTTTGAACTATTTGTTATGGGTAAGGAAATTGCCAACGCCTATTCTGAATTAAACGATCCGATCGATCAGCGGGAGCGTTTTGAAGAACAACTAAAATTAGCCGACCGTGGCGACGAAGAAGCCATGGCCATGGATGAAGACTTTTTACGTGCCCTAGAATACGGCATGCCACCAACCTCGGGCTTAGGTATTGGCATAGACCGTTTGGTGATGTTGATGACCAACCAAAGTACTATTCAAGAAGTATTATTCTTCCCACAAATGCGCCCAGAGAAAAAAGCAAAAGTGGTTTCAGTAGAAGATTTTACTGCCCTAGGCGTACCTGCCGAGTGGGTGCCCGTATTGCAAAAAATGGGCTTTAACAGCCCCGAAGAATTAAAAGCAGGCAACCCCAACAAAGTATTTAACGATTTGGGCGGCATGCGCAAAAAACTAAAACTCGAATTGGCTATGCCTGATAAGGATTTGGTGATGAGCTGGTTTGCCTAAAAAAAGCCCCTCGAAATTCGAGGGGCTTTTTTGTTTATTTCTTAACATACAGATACATGTAAGTCTCGGGAAATG
>JBJTNJ010000107.1:0-5385 GCA_046074005.1 Sphingobacteriaceae bacterium | reverse complement strand
TTTGCCTGAATTAAAGCCTCGGAGAACATCACACTGTTTTGAAAGTGTACGTTATCGTCGGCAGTTCCGTGGATTAATAAGAATTTCCCTTTTAATTTATCAGCAAAGTTAATAGGAGAGTTTTCGTCGTATCCTTTGGCATTTTCTTGTGGGGTACGTAAGTAACGCTCGGTGTAAATGCTATCATAAAATCTCCAAGTAGTTACCGGTGCAACTGCAATAGCCATTTTAAAAGTATCGGCGCCTTTGGTAATACATAACGATGACATGTACCCACCGTAGCTCCAACCCCAAATGCCAATACGGCTGGCATCTACATAGGCTTGTTTCGCAAACCATTTTGCGGCCTCAATTTGGTCTATCGTTTCGTAGTGACCAAGGTTTTGGTAGGTCATTTTTTTGAATTCGGCACCTCTAAAACCAGTACCACGATTGTCAACACAAGCTACAATGTACCCTTTTTGTGCCAAGTAGTTGAACCACATGTTGCGGGCTGCACCCCAAGAGTCTACTACATTTTGGCTACCGGGACCACCATATACATACATAAATACGGGGTATTTTTTGTTCGGATCAAAATCGGCCGGTTTAATCATATAGCCGTTTAAGTTTACACCTTCTGAGGTTGTTAGGCTAAAGAATTCGGTAGGGCTTAATTGGAACTCGGCAAGTTTTGCTTTCGCTTTGGCATTGTCTTCTAGTACTCTAATTAATAAGCCTTTGCTATTGTGTAAGCTTACATAGGTTGGGCTTTTAGCACTGCTGTTGGATAAAATATAGTAATTAAACGTGGTGCTAAAGGAAGCGGTATTGGTTCCGGCTTGGGTGCTAATTTTGCGTTTACCTTTACCATTTAACCCAATTACATACACATCACGTTGTAGGGGTGAGCTCTCGGTAGATTGATAGTAGATTAACCCGTTTTTCTGATCAATACCATAAATATCACTTACTTCCCAAGCCCCCTTGGTAATTTGAGCGACTTGTTTGCCACTTAAATCATATAAATAAATGTGGTTGTAGCCATCTTTCTCACTCACGTTTACAAATTGTTTTCCATTATCTAAGAAGGTTAATTGTTCTTTTTCGATATCGATGTAGTACTTATCGGTTTCAGTCATAATGGTTTTGGTAGAACCTGTACTAGCATTTGCCAAAAGGTAATCTACTTTATCTTGATGTCTGTTCATGCGCAAGACACATAAGGTATTGGCGTCCTGAGTCCAACGGATACGAGGAATGTATTGATCTTTTTCTGTGCCTACATCTACAGTTTTTGAGCTAGATGATGCTAAATCATACACCTGAATGCTCACGATAGAATTTTTTTCACCTGGTTTTGGGTATTTATATTTGTATTCAGTAGGGTATAAGCCATCAAAAATGGTCATACTAAATTCCGGTACCTCTTTTTCATTAAACTTGTAAAAAGCAATTTTTTTGCCGTCTGGGCTCCAATAAAATGCTTGTGCAAATGAGAATTCTTCTTCGTACACCCAATCTGAGCGACCATTGATTACTTCGTTGTTTTTACCATCAGTGGTTAATTGTTTTTCTTCGCCACTAACCAAGTTTTTTACGAACAAATTATTGTCACGCACAAAAGCTACGCTGTTGCCATCTGGAGAGAATGTGGCAAAGAGTTGTTTTCCATTAGCCGAAACTTCAGTGATTTTCTTGCTCAATAAATCGTACACAAAGTAATTTGCTTTAGATGAACGGCGATAGATAGCCTCTTCACCCACAGGGATCAATACTTTGGTCTCACTGTCGTTGAAGTTAGTGCTAATAGGCAAGGTGTCGCCCTTGTACACTAAATCAGTTTCTTTAAACAAAATACTATTTTGTTTACCATCTAAGTAGTTGTTTTTTGCTACATAGCGTACCTTGGTTTTCTCGTCGGTTTCTACAGAAAGATAGGTATTTCCGTCTTTCATGCTGCGCAAGCCACGCATGCCCTTGGTGCTAAAAGTGCCTTTTTTAAAAACATCTTCGAGCGTAAACGATTTTTTGCTTTGTGCAAAAACGCTGGTGCTAATTAAAAGCAGGAGTAAGATTTTTTTCATGTTTGTTGCTAAGGTTTATACGATATATTGGTTAATATTTTCTGATAGGTTGTGTATTCTGTTTTAGTTTTTTGGGGTCGTTAAATAAATCGTCTTTTTCTGACGGAGGATTGTTTAACAATAGGTTTGACTGATATTTCCAACGGCCCTTACTTAATTGAAAAGCATCGTAGGTCATATCGGGCCCGTATTTAGAGAAATCATTTTTAAGAGCTGAGTTTGTTGGTGCTAAATGGTCGAAAACGATGCGCTCTTTAGTATAATCATATTTTAAGTACATAGATGCTTCTCGAGCATAGTCAAAAATTATCCGCTTATTTCCTTGGTATTGACTATTTCCGTCGAATACACTTAAGCCAAAGTAGGGAATTCCATCTACAAAGTGGAGTGCATCGATTACTTTTTTTGTAGTGCTATTGCTGTTGCCTTTCCATCCTAGTAATATATAGTAGGGGTTAGCCGTGTTTTGGTTAACTCCCACAACTTGGTAATATTGAGCAGCAAACCATTCGTCGGTTTTTAATTCTTGGTTTCCAGGGTTTTGAATAAAGGCGCTGTAATCGCTTAGAGGAAACAGTTTTAACCTCCCATCGCTGGTATTTAGCTGAATGGTGCCATAAAAACGGTAAGAACCATCGTCATTTAATACATGCCAAGTAAAGATTCTAAACTTTTTATCGGGCGACGTAACAATGGAAATTGTTTTTAATGAATCAAAATCAAAATAGAACGATTTAGGCTCTTTTAGTGCTTCTACCAATGTTTTTATGAATTTATAATTGGCATTGTAGCGTTCTGGTTCAATTTCTTGGTTAATAAATTGTTTGCTTAAGGATAGGAGGCTATCTTGAAAAGCAGGTAGGTGCGAAACTAATACTGCTTCATGACTGTGTTGAGCTACACACTTCATCGTAAAAAAACTCAAGAAACAATAAATAGCCAGTTTTTTCATTCGTTTTACAAACGCTCTACTACTAATGCGCTGGCGCCACCACCGCCATTGCAAATTCCTGCGACACCAATTTTAGCATTTTTCTGCTTCAGTACATGTAATAATGTTACTACAATTCGTGCGCCCGAAGCTCCTAGCGGATGCCCTAAGGAAACGGCACCACCATTAATGTTTACTTTATCGTTATCAAGTTTTAATTCTTTGTTGTTGGCTAAAGCAACTACAGAGAAAGCCTCATTTATTTCGAAATAATCTACATCATTGCTAGTTAGTCCAGCCCTTTTTAATGCCAAAGGAATAGCTTTTGCAGGAGCGGTGGTAAACCACTCTGGGGCTTGTTGCGCATCTGCGTAGGCTAAGATTTTAGCCAAGGGTTTTAAACCCAATTCTTTCGCTTTCTTACTGCTCATTAATACTAAGGCTGCTGCTCCATCATTTAAAGTAGAGGCATTTGCTGCGGTAACGGTGCCCTCTTTTTTAAATACTGGTTTTAGCCCCGGAATTTTATCAAAATTCACAGATTTTGGCTCCTCATCGCTAGTAATCCAAACCGATTCACCTTTTCTGTCTTTTAATTCTATGGGTGTAATTTCTTGGTCAAAATGACCACTTTTTTGTGCTTCTTGAGAGCGGGTATACGATTGAATAGCAAAGGCATCTTGGGCAGCTCGGTCAATGCTACATTCGCTGGCACAAAGCTCAGCCGCAACGCCCATGTGGTAATTATTGTAAACATCCCAAAGCCCGTCTTTTACCAAGCCATCTACCAACTCTCCATTTCCTAAACGATATCCGGTTCTAGCCTTATCTAAATAATATGGTACGTTGCTCATACTTTCCATACCACCGGCTACCACCACTTCATTCTCTCCCAAAGCAATGCTTTGAGCTGCCAACATGATAGCTTTTGTACCCGATGCACACACTTTATTAATTGTGGTAGCAGGAATATCGGGTAAGCCAGCAAATTTAGCAGCTTGGGTGGCAGGAGCCTGACCAAGGTTGGCCGATAATACATTTCCCATGAAAACTTCCTGTATTTGGTCAGCACCAATGCCTGCACGTTCTACCGCGGCTTTTATGGCTGCTGCTCCCAACTGGCTAGCCGATAGGGCAGATAAACTACCTCCAAAACTGCCGATAGGCGTTCTAGCGGCCGAAACAATAACTACTTCATTCATAGATTGGCTTTTATATTTTATGATTGCAATTTAGCTATTTACCCCCAATAGCAAAATAGCTATTATAGATTTCCTGCTTTCAGAAAAACAGAAACCTTAGAGCTTTAAACATATTTAGTACATTTGATTTACAAATTCATACTCGTGGCTCGTATAAAAAAAACAGTTTATAAACGCTTATATTTCAGATACCACAACCTCGTTAAATACGTAATGATGTTGGGTGCCATACTATTCATTTCCCTGGTATTGCCCAAACAAGCCCGTTTTAAGTTCGAATACGATAAAGGCAAGGTATGGACCCAGAAAGATCTGGTATCACCATTTGCGTTTGCTATCCAAAAAACGCCCGAACAAATAGAAAACGAACGCAAGCAAATAATTAAATCCGTAAAACCTATTTATACCTATCAAGACCAGGTAGAAAAAAGTGCAATCGAAGAATTTACTATTGCATTATCGGCGCAAGCAAATCAGTGGCAACTTAGTCAGCAAGCTCAAAAAGAATACACACTTCTGGGTGTAGATTTACTACAAAGAGTTTATCAGAAAGGCATTACCCATTTTTTACCTAAATATCAGCAGATAGAGCCCTACTACAATTTTGTTGTGGTGAACAATGGAATAGCCACCGAAAAAAATACCCTAGACGTGGTAGATGCAGAAGGCGCAAATAAACTAATAAAAGCAGCTATTGAGCAACAAGTAGTAATCACTCAAAAGCAAGCCTTCTACCAACTAATTACTCAATTCGTTGCAGAAAATATAGTATTCAATGAGCGCCTAACCGATAAACTAGAAAAAGAAGCCTATGCCAATATATCGCCAGCAATAGGAATGGTGCAAAAAGGAGAACTAATTATCAGCAATGGCGATATTATTAATGCCGAAACGTTTCAAAAACTAGAATCATTACGAGTAGCCTTCGAAGGAGATCCATTACTCAAAGCAAGCCGTCAATGGCTATTTATTGGCCAATTAATTCTTGTAGGTCTAATTGTATCCCTACTCATGATCTTCTTAAACCTATTTAGAAAAGATATCTTTCAAGACCACCGTAAACTATCCCTAATTCTCTTAGTTATTTGCGGTATGCTAGTTACCTTATCTTGGGCCATTAAACTAAACGTACCCAATATATACTTTATCCCGTATTGCATTGTTCCAATCATTATTCGAATTTTGT
>JBJTNJ010000106.1:0-3042 GCA_046074005.1 Sphingobacteriaceae bacterium | reverse complement strand
GCTTAAAAACACATCCATGCTTCGGCCGTTGAAGTAATTATCGTCATGCCAAATGGCCAATAGAGCCTCTTCGCGGGTAAGTACTTGGTTTTGCTTTAAGCACAATAGTTTTAATAACTGAGCTTCTTTGGTACTTAAGCGTTGGGTGTTTTCATTATAGGTAATTTGCTGTGCAGCTACGTCGAATAAAAAATCGCCAATCTGAAAAGTGTTTTGTTCCGTATGTTCTTCCTCATGTTTACCCTCTGCCACTCGTTTTAGGAGTGCATTTATGCGCAAAAGAAGTTCTTCTATTCTAAAGGGTTTGGTAATATAGTCGTCGCCACCAAGTGTGAAGGCTTCTGTTTTGTCTTCAATCATGGTTTTGGCAGTAGCAAAGATGAGCGGCACCTGCTGGTTAATTTTTCTAACTTCTTTGCCCAGGGTGAAGCCGTCTTTTTTTGGCATCATTACATCTAAAATGCATAAATCAAATGCCTCTTTTGTAAAGGCCTTTAAGCCTTCGTCGCCATCGGTGCAGAGTACTACGTTAAACTTGCCTTTTAGTTGCAAATATTCTTGTAATAGGAGCCCCAAATTAGGGTCGTCTTCTACTAATAGTATTTTTTTCATGCTAGTGGGATGCTAATTTCAAAGGTAGAACCCTTGTGTTTTTCACTCTTTAATTTTATTTCTGCCTTAAGTAAACGTACAATGGTATTTACATAACTTAAGCCTAAACCAAATCCTTTTACATTATGCACATTGCCGGTGGGTATTCGGTAAAATTGATCAAAAATTTTGTGAATTTGCTCCTTACTCATGCCAATGCCATTGTCTTTAACCGACAATACTACTTGGTTACCTTGGTTATAGGTAGATAGTTCGATGTTGGCTTCGCCATTACAGTATTTTAGGGCATTGTCTAGCAGGTTAAATACTACGTTTGATAGGTGTAGCTCATCGGCTAGTACTACATCGTTTTTGGCTTGTAAATCTAGCTTGATGCTAGCTTTTTGTTTTTGCAATTGTAAACTCATGCTATCGCTTACGGCAGCAAGGAGGGTGTTTAATTCTAGGGCTCTATTCTCTAGTTTAAAATCTTCTTTATCTACCTTGGCAAGGTGTAAAACCCGTTCAATGTGGTCACCTAATCGCACATTTTCATCGTAAATAATGTTGGCCAAGCGTTCAATCCGTGCCCTATCGCCACTTACTTCTTCGTCTTTTAGCGCTTCGCTGGCAATCATAATGGTAGCTACCGGTGTTTTAAATTCATGCGTCATGTTGTTGATGAAATCGGTCTTCATCTCCGATATTTTTTTCTGTCGCAATATGAGTTGTAGGGTGTAGCCGAAACTACCCAATAGGATAAGTAGCAGTCCCACAGAAAGAGCCATTATCCAGGTCATTTTTGCCAAGATATAATTACTTTTATTGGGAAAACTTACCAATAACCAGCCACTTTCTCTAATCATTTCTTTGGGAAAGAGTTGGGTTTTGTACACTTCTCCAATATGAGAGTGGTCTCCACTTACGCTCTCGGTTTCCATTATTTTAGGTAAGTCGGCTTGTTGTATTCGGTAAGAGAAACCACCGTTTATACCTTTGCTTTTTAACTCTTTGCGAAGCATTTTGTCTAAAACCCCCGATTGTATACGCTTGTTAAGGGGTAGTTTAGAGGTGCCAAGCTCTTGGGCTAAATCTTGCAATACATCTTTTTTGTTTGCTTGCACCGAATCGAGAAAGTTCTCTACCAATTGTACATCGTTGCTTTGGCTAATATTAGTTAAGCGTGGTTTTGCTAGGGTAATTAACTTGGGCCCGTTTTGCGGATCGAATACGATGTATTGGCGTATAGAATCTGGCGTGGTGAACGTTGAGCCTTGTTTGTTAAAGTTGAGTTTAGGAACTCTTCGTTGCAGTGTTTGTTGGTGTATTCCACCAAAAGGGTCTACAAACTGTACCACTTCTTCTGGCAGTTCATCCTCGTTGTCATCACTAAGTTCTTGAGGTTTGGTGCCGTCGTAGGAGAGTACTACGGGGTAGCGTGTTCGTAACAAACTATCGCGTACATTAAATAAACTATCGGCTTTTTGCTGCTGCTTGCTTAAATACTTCGCATAAGAATCTTTTTGAATAAGGGTATTTTTTGCTGCTGCTTGAGTAGTAATTTTGTGCTTTTGTATGCTTTTTTTGTTGTTTACCGCCTTGGTTAACAAGAAATTATAGGCCTCTTGTCGTTCTAGTTTCTTAGCTACGTTGCTTAGCGCCTCGTTTACATTTTGATCGAATAACTGTGATTTTAATTGATACGATTGATTTAGAAAATACCATTGCATGGCCAATACGCCTAATAAGGCTATGCCCATTAAACTAACAATGAGTATAATGTTTTTTCGTTTCATTGTTCAAAAATACCCAAGCTAGCCGTAGTGCTGCCTATTTTAACACTTTTTAACAAGCTCTTAACAAAATAGGAGAAAGTATAGCTCTATTTTTGACTTAGTAATCGTAGTTAATTAGATTCATAATAGCATTTAAGGGTTAAATACTATTAATTTGGTTTGTGTAAATACGCAAAAAAGCCGCTCTGAATTTTTTCGGAACGGCTTTTTTACTAAAAGAGTGTTTGCTTAGAATGGAAGATCATCTTCTGCACCTGGTTCTGCAGATAAATCTGCTGGTGCCGCAAATTCTGGGCTAGGTGCAGCGCTGGCAGCGCCTCCTAACACGTTTAATCTCCACACCGAAAGAGTGTTAAAATATTGTGTCTTTCCGTTTTTATCTGTCCATGGGCGGCCACGTAAGTTAAAAAACACTTCCACTTGGTCGCCTACCTTTACGGCATCAAGCAAGTTTACTTTATCTTGTACTGCTTCTAATTTTACATATTCTGGGTAGCTCGGATTTTCTGCATACTCAACTACCAGCTCACGTTTTTTGAACTTTTCGCTCACGGTAATTACTTCGCTAACCTCGTGTACTTTTCCTTTAATTTCCATTAATTCTAAACCAGTACTAAACACCCTATCTGGAGTAAAGCCCAAGGCTTCTACTTCT
>JBJTNJ010000105.1:0-8261 GCA_046074005.1 Sphingobacteriaceae bacterium | reverse complement strand
GTTCATATATGATTAGAAAAAGGGGAAATTGGGTAAATGTGATTAATAACGTTTGGCGCCATTGTTGCTACGTTGGCGGTTGTTTCCGTTGTTTTTATTATTGGAGCGACCTTTGTTATTGTGCTGATTCCTAGATCTAGCTGGCGCCGCTTGACGGTATTCTACTTTATTTAAGTTTACGTTTTCGTTTAGTTGCAATTCGCCACCCGAAAATTCTTTTAAATCTTTAATAATAGTCTCGTCAGATACATTGTCTTTATTCCAGGTTACGTAAGCCATTTTCATGAAATTGGCAATAGCTTCCACTAATTGCTGCTTACGCTCAGGGTCGGCCATCTCTTTGGCACGGTTAATCATAATTTCTACCGTTTTGCCATAATGCTTATACCGAATGCGTTGTTGCGGATAATTGAGTGGCTTTGGCTTGAAATGAATGGCTTCTGGAGATGGTTTTGGGTAGGGGGAATCTACATCAATTTTAAAATCAGAAATGATGTGTAAATGATCCCATAATTTATGTTTAAAGTCAGCTACATCCCGTAAATGTGGATTTAAGAATCCCATTAAATCGATCACCACTTGCGCATATTGGTTGCGCTCTTCTTTAGTGGGCAAATCGCAAATATAGCTTACCATATTCTGCACATTGCGCCCATATTCAGAGAGGATTAATTTTTTTCGGGTGCTGTTATAATCAAATGTCATATGTTCAAATATTCCGTATGTTACGGCTTCATACTAGCTTGTAAATATACGCTAAAATATCATCCCTTGCATTTCTTATTCGTTCATTTTTTCTATGAAAAGTAGAGTTATTCTCTTTTAAATAGCACAGTTGGGATGCCTCATGGTCGTTCGTCTGCTAAATTTTGCAAGTCATGCCCGCATTTATGCCACTCGTCTATTACACTAGTGTAAGTATATTAAAAAAGCCTTTTTAGTGGTTATATGAGGTAACAAGTACTAAGCTATTAACCCCCTAAAACATAATAGAAGAAGGATGAAGAATTTATACCAACTAAAAAAACTGCTTCTTTTTGGCATATTCATGAGTTTAAGCGGACTGCTTTTTGCTCAGATACCCCAACAATTAAATTATCAAGGAGCATTAAGAGATGCCAAGGGTTTTCCGGTTGGAAACAGAGCCATAAGTGTGCGTTTAAGTATTCAAGATTCGCCTCCAAATGGCTTGGTCTTTTATAGCGAAGTAAGGCAACTAAGTACCAATGCAGTAGGTTTATATAGCTTAGCCATTGGAAGCCCTGGCGCCACTCAAGTTAGTGGTAATTTCAGCCAGATAAATTGGTCTAACGGAACTAAATCGTTAAAAGTAGAAATTGATGCCGATGGGGGTTCAAATTTTAGTTTAGCGGGTATTAGCCCCTTGCTAAGTGTGCCTTATGCGCTGTATGCGAAATACGCAGAAAATGGCCCGGCAGGGGCTCAGGGGCAGAACGGGGCAGATGGAAGCACCATTTTAAGCGGCTCGGCAGATCCGGCAATTAACATTGGTAAAACAGGCGACTACTATTTTAACACTACTAGCCGCGAATTGTTTGGGCCTCGAAATGCCGACGGTACTTGGCCTCTGGGTACGGTTTTATTAGAAGGTCCCGTGGGCCCGCAAGGCCCAATTGGTTTAACCGGTCCGGCAGGAGCTACGGGTGCACAAGGTCCTATTGGTTTAACCGGCCCGGCAGGGGCTACGGGTGCAGCAGGTGCAGTGGGCCCTGCAGGCCCCCAAGGGCTCGTTGGTCCAACTGGCGATGCCGGAGCTGACGGCCCGGGCTATACTAAAGCGGCAATAGACAATAACGGCGACTTAACGCTATTGAAAACGGATGGTACTGAAGTACTTGTGGGGCACGTAGTAGGTGCTACCGGTCCACAAGGCCCCGCAGGAACCATTGGAAACCTTAGCGATGGGCATATATTAGTGGGGGATGCCACCAATACACCCAAAGATGTGGCCATGAGTGGGGATGCTACGCTAAACGATTTAGGTCAATTGCTAATAAATAGTGGAGCTGTTACTCTACTTAAGATGGCTGTAGGTACCCCCAATCAGGTGTATATAACCAATAATTTAGGCAAGGCCGCCTTAAGCTCTTTTAATAGCATGGGCTGGGGCTTAACGGGCAATACCGCTACAGTAGATGGCACTAATTTTATAGGGAATGTAGATAATCAACCCCTTAATTTCAGGATTAATAATCTCCCTGCTGGGCGTATTACTAACGATTCTAGGGGAGAAACTACGCTAGGCTATAAGGCCAATAGTACTACGCCCAATCTATTTTATAATACCTGTATAGGCTATCAGGCTGGTCTTGCTTTAGGTATAGGCAGTAGTAGGAATACACTAATTGGTGCAAACTCGGGTTTCGCCATTGGTAATAATTCTACCCGTAATATGGCCATCGGAGAATTGTCTTTGCCCAGTTTAACTAGTGGAAATAATAATATGGCCATGGGCCAAAGTGCCGGTACTCTAGTTTCGAGCGGAGATTTTAATGTCTTTATGGGTGCGGGTACCGGTTTAACATCCTCGGGGCCGGCGAACAGTTTGGTTCTTGTTGGGAATTCCGCTACTGCCGATCCGGGTTTAACTAATGCCATTGCAATTGGTGCCGGAGCCAGTGTAACCGAAAGTAATAGTTTGGTATTAGGCGGGCTTTTAGGCAGTGCCGTGAATGTGGGTATTGGAGTTTCCGCTCCAGAGGCTAAGCTACATGTATTAAATGGCCATATTCGGGTAGATCAAACAAAACCACCTACAGTTGCAATTTTTATAGGTAATGGACTTAGTTCGGTGGGTTTAGCACCTAATTCGAGTGATACTCGTGGTGAAATTGATTTTGGGGGTACCACCACCTCTTTTGGTGGAGCGTACGGCGCTGTGTTTTTTACCTACAATATTTCTGCAGTAGGTAGTGCTAAGCCCGTAATAATGATTACACCCGGGAATGCCGCTGCCGCTGCATGCGATTATTATGTATCAAATCCCACTTTAAGCGGTTTTACATTAAATTTTAGAGCTAAAACAGCGAATGTGTCAAGTCCGGTGTTTTATTATATGGCTATGGATTAATACCCCAAATCATGAACATAAGAAAAGTGTTATTAAGTGTGTTATTAGTTACGGGGTGTTTCTGCACTAAGGCACAATCTATTGTAAATGCAGCTGGTTTAAGCACTACGGTTAATGGGTTGGTGGTTGATTATAGTGTGAGTGAGTTAACCGTAGTGCAAACCTTTACACTAGGCAATAATTTGCTTACTCAGGGCCTTTTACAGCCCTTTACCTCTTTTATCACTCCGCTTAATGTAGATGTTCACCCAGATGTATCTCCCAATGGAGATGGTTTAGGACATGAAGTATTTACGGTAGAAGGGATAGAGAATTACCCCAATAACCGTATACGAATTTTCGATCGTTGGGGGAGCTTGATTTTCGAAATGCTTGGTTATAACAATACCGATCGTGCTTTCTCTGGCATGGCAAATACCGGCTTGCTAATTGATCATAAAGAGGCTGCCGACGGCACCTATTTTTATGTGCTGGAGATATATAATGCGCCTACTCCGCCAGCTACCCGAGTGTATAACGGATTCTTAGTGTTAAAACGTAAATAATGCTTGTGAAAAAATCGATTCTCCTATTAGTTTATTTGACGCTCCCTTTATTGGTAGCGGCCCAATTACGTGTGCAACGTTCTATTTCTACCCAATACCAGTTTAATGGTTTATCTATTAATCCGGCATTTTCTGCAAGTGACAATCAGGGAAGAGTTACCGCACTTTCACGCCACCAGTGGGTAGGCTTTGATGGGGCTCCTCAAACTCAAACCTTAAGTGCATATATAACCCTGCCCAACGAAAAAACTTCGGTCGGTGCCACCTTTGTTAACGATAAACTAGGGGTTGAAAGTGAACAAGCTTTTTTTTTAAGCCTAGCCCAAAAGGTTAGAGTTTCCGAAAAAGGGTATTTTGCTGCCGGTTTTTCTGGTGGAATTGGCTATTATTTGGGGAATTATGGAGATATAGCGGTACAAGATCCCATATTCGTTAACCAGTCGAGTTGGCGTGGAAGCCTTGGTTTGGGTGTATACTATTTTACCGATCACTTTGACTTAGGTTTATCTACACCCTATTTAGTTAAGTTTGATGTAGGGGCGTCTACAAGTACTACGTCGATTAAACCCTTACGTTCCGATTATTTTTTAACAAGCAGCTACCGTTTTCGCTTGAATGACTTTATTCTACTCAAACCCTCCACTTTGCTTAAGTATACCCCCGGGGTTCCTATGCAAATCGATGCAAATTTGAATGCTTATTTCGATCAACAGGGTTTGTGGATTGGACTTGGATACCGCTCTAATACCGCAATTTTAGCAATGTTTCAGGTAAAATTGAGTGATAGAATCCAGCTGGGTTATTCTCATGATTTTGCAACTAACCTTACCTTGAAACATCAGTTAGGTACACACGAAGTAATGCTGAACTATCGTTTTGGTTCTAGTAAAAAACCTTATAATGCAAGCGATTTTAGATTTTAACTATGTCTAACAATCCTAACATACTGTTTCTTGACGATGATTATCTGCTTATTAAGGCGGTGGAGCTAATTACCCGTTCTCTCAATTATGAATTTTATTTATGTAGTTCGGTAAAGGAAGCCCGATTGCTACTTCGTTCCACAGACTTTCAGGTTATTTTTTCTGATTATCATATGCCTGAATGCAATGGGGTAGATTTTCTCAATGAAGCCATTTTTTTTAGTCCCAGGGCCATTAGAGTATTAGTTTCTGCAAGCTTAGGTGACGAGTTGGGGCTAGCTGCTCTAAAGAATGGACAAGTGCACAATTATTTTAAGAAACCCTTTGGTAAAGTGGAGTTTCATAAGAGTATTTCAAATGCCTTGGCTATGTATAAAAACGGATTTAGCCAATAATTTTAAGCTTTGCGAATTTTAGCAATAATTGCTTTTGTCCTAATTCTTTAAAGAAAATAGTGGCTTTGATGTCGGGCTTATTTCCTTCTAGTTGCAATACCTTGCCAAAGCCAAAGCGTTCGTGTTCTACGTCCATGCCCACTTGTAGATTTGAAGTATCAGAAGGGCTAAACCCTTCGCTAGGTATATGTGCTTTGGGTAAAATAGATTTTGTTTTAAAGCTAGGCATTGTTGCAGGCTTCGGTTTTGAAAAGCTGTCTTTTTGTTTCCAATTGTTACGTTCATCATCAAAAAATGATTGCTGATTGGGTTTTTGGACTACCTTGAAATCTAAATCTAGGTATTGTGGTGCTATTTCTTCAATAAAGCGGCTAGGTTCGCAATTGGTTAGGCTGCCCCAGCGATACCTAGAGGTTGCATAGCTTAAGGTTAGTTTTTTCTCTGCTCTAGTAATCGCAACATAGAAAAGTCTGCGTTCTTCTTCTAAATCGGTTCTAGAATTTAAAGATAATTGCGAAGGGAAAAGGTTTTCCTCTAACCCAACTACATACACATGGTTAAACTCTAAGCCCTTGGCCGAGTGAATCGTCATTAGCGAAACGGTATCGGCATTGGGGTCTTTGTCTTTATCATCGTTGGTTAAAAGGGCAATATCTTGCATAAAAACATCAAGCCCACGTTCCTCAATATCTTCCCGTTCGCTAAATTCTTTTATGCCGTTTAGCAGTTCTTGAATGTTTTCGTAACGACTTAATCCTTCTACCGATTTATCTTCATAGAGTTCTTTTAAAAGCGTACTGTGCTGGGCAATATGCAGGGCCGTATCGTAAGCTGAATTGCTCTTTGCCAATGCCTGAAAACTCTGAATAAGCAGGGCGAAATTGCTAATAGGGGCAGCACTGCGTCCATCTAGATAAGTGCTTGCTTGGCTAATAATTTCCCAAAGTGTTTTCTGGTGTTGGTCTGCAGCAACAATAATTCGTTCAATACTAGTTTCGCCAATTCCTCTTCTAGGATAATTAATTACCCGTTTTAGCGCTTCCTCGTCGTTGGGGTTAAAAGTTAAGCGGAAGTAGGCGATAAGGTCTTTAATCTCTTTGCGTTGGTAGAACGATTGCCCGCCATATATTTTGTAAGGGATGCCCAATTTTCTTAGGGCTTCTTCCATGGCTCTTGATTGTGCATTAGTGCGGTATAAAACCGCAAATTTGCGATAATGTAACCCCTCCGAGGCATGCGTTTGTGCAATGCTTTCGGCAACGAGCTTGCCTTCTTCATTATCGCTAAACGCCCGCAATACTTTTATTTTTTCGCCATTTTCGTTTTCAGAGAAAACAGTTTTTTGAAGCTGATTTTTGTTATTAGAAATCACACTATTGGCAACTTCTACAATATTTTGGGTGGATCGATAGTTTTGCTCTAGCTTAAATACTTTTAGGTCAGGATAGTCCTTCTCGAAATTTAAAATGTTTTGGATGTTAGCCCCTCTAAAGGCGTAAATACTTTGTGCATCGTCGCCAACCACGCAAATGTTTTCGGTAATAGCGGCAAGTTTCTTAACAATAAGGTACTGGGAGAAATTGGTATCCTGGTACTCGTCTACCATGATGTACTTAAACCTATTTTGGTATTTGTATAACACATCCGGATGCTCTTTTAATAACACATTCGTTTTAAACAATAAATCGTCGAAGTCCATGGCACCTGCCTTAAAACAGCGTTGTGTGTACGCCTGGTAGATTTCGCCTAGAAGCCCTCTTCCTGTGGCACGATCTTCGCTTTGAATGTGTTCGCTCTGCAAGTACTCCGCAGAGGAAATAAGGTTGTTTTTAGCATTAGATATTCGGTTGTATACAAAATTGGCATTGTATAGTTTATCGTCAACCTGCAACTCTTTAAGAATGCTGCGGATTAAACTTTTACTATCGTCTGTATCGTAAATGGTAAAATTGGTAGGGTAGCCTATTTTATCGGCTTCCACTCTTAAAATTTTTGCGAAAACAGAGTGGAAAGTACCCATCCAGCAGTTTTTCGCTTCGGATCCCACAGCCTCAAATATGCGTTCTTGCATACTTTTAGCCGCTTTGTTAGTGAAAGTAAGTACCAGAATATTAAACGGATCTATCCCTTTTTTAATTAAGTGTGCCACCCGATAGGTAATTACCCTGGTTTTACCAGAGCCCGCACCGGCAACAATCATTACGGGGCCTTCAGTTTGTTCTACAGCTGCTTTTTGAGAGGGGTTAAGTCCGCTTAAATAATCCAAAATAGTTGAGGTTTATGAAAGCGCTAAATTAGGAAACGAGCCTCATACTTGATAGGAATGTGAATAAGTTTAATACAAGCTATTCATCGTAAAACCCCTCTGCCTTTGGGTTGGTTAGCAACTTGTTAATTCGTTTGAGTTTTATTTCAAGTATATCTACACAAATTTTTAATTTTTGAACCAATTCTTTGTGCGAAATCAGTTTTTCGTCATCCAGTTCTATAATTGCTTTGAGCGTACTTATGGGGCCTCGTACATCTTGCGATAGGTGGGTGTTTAGTTCGTTTACTTTGAAGGTGTTTATGCTATCGTCCTTAACTTTTTCTTTTAATAGACCTTTTAGGTGTTGATTGATTAAGTCGAGGTGATTTCTCTGAATAGTTATTTCTTTATTTAGATGAACTAGCTTTTCGTTGCCCTTGTTTTTTTGCCTGATGCTCCTGCCCAGTATTAGTAGAATAATGATAAAAAGACCGATAACTATCAATGAAAACCATAGAATAATGTTTCTCTTTTCTTGCCGAGCCCTGTATAGTTCATTTTGACGTATTACTTCCTTTTTGTGAGCTTGGTCGACAATTAAGTCAATTTTAACCGTTTCATTTTTTCGATAGTTTACACTATCCTGCTTATATACCAGTTGCAAAAAGTGAAGAGCTTTGCCAAAGTTTTTGCGTTTTGCCTCTAATTCGTAGGAGGTGTGGTTGAAATCATTAATCATTTTTTCATCGTGGGTTTCTCGTGCTAAGAGAATGCCTTCGTTCAGATATTTTTCGGCTTTTTTGTAGTCGCTCTTTGCAATATATATGCTCGATAGGTTAAGATTAATACTGGCTATAGACTCTTTAAGCCCTTCCTTTTTAGCCCTCAAATAGGCCTTTTTTAAAAAATCTTCTGCCTGCTCAAACATGCTCCGGTCTAGGAAAATTTTACCACAATTTTGTAGGCTATGAACAATGCCCGCTTGGTTGCCTATAGCTGAGTATAATTTTTCTGCCTTAATGTAATTGTCTAAAGCATTTGCGTGGTGTTTCGTTCTAA
>JBJTNJ010000104.1:0-8069 GCA_046074005.1 Sphingobacteriaceae bacterium | reverse complement strand
TGCTCACCAGTTCGTCTTTTCATTCACGGGGTATTAAAGTGCGCCTAGAAGACGGGCAAGTTGGCCGGGTTATTGAGATTTTTGAAGAATAAGTGGTGTGCTCCTGAAACATTTTCTGACAGAAATCATCTAAATTTGTAATCTGATAGAATAGCAATGGAAGTTTTACGATTTTTATTTTACCTCTTTTTAATTTTTTGGCTACTCCGCATTATTGCCAGAATAGCCCTGCCTTTACTATTTAAGCGTATGCTCTCTAATATGCAAAAAAGAGCAGACCAAGCGCAAGGAGGCCGCCCCAAACAGCCCGAGGGAAGCATCCACGTTGATTTTGTACCCCAAAAAGACAAAAAGCCCAAAAAAGATTCTGCAGGCGAATTTGTAGACTTCGAAGAAATCGACTAACCCATTAGTAGTAGAATGTAGCACCTAGGTTGATGCTACTATGCTGCTTTTTTCTATTTTTGAATTCTATAAATAGAAATTATGAGCAACTGGTTTAAACGCAACGCCAACCACCTATTAATTATTGGCCTTTTTATGTTATTATGCTTGGTTTATTTTAGCCCGGCAATACAAGGCAAAGGACTGTATCAACAAGATGTTTTGCAGGCCAAAGGCATGCAGAAAGAAATCATGGACTTTAAAGCCCTTGATGGGAAAGCGCCTTTATGGACTAATTCGATGTTTGGCGGAATGCCTTCGTACCAAATTTGGGTACAATATCCGTACAACATTACCACCTATGTTATTTCGTTTTTAAAAACCGTATTCCCTAACCCCATAGACACCGTTTTATTGTATTTATTGGGAGCTTACTTGCTTTTCTCGGTTTTGCGGGTAAAGCCATGGTTGGCCGCCGCAGGCGCCATTGCCTTCGCATTTTCATCGTACAACTTTATTATTATAGAAGCCGGTCACAGCAATAAAGCATTGGCATTGGCTTTTTTCGCTCCAATTTTAGCGGGTATACTACTTACCCTACGTAGAAAATACCTATTGGGCGCTACCATTACGGCTATTGCCTTGGCTTTAGAAATTAGGTCTAACCATATCCAAATGACCTATTATTTATTTATAGCCATTTTGGTTTTTATAGGTTTTGAAGTAGCAAATGCGCTAAAAACCAAAACCATAAAAGAATTGTTAAAACCTGCCGCCTACTTGGCAGCCGCACTTGTATTAGCCATTTCGGTAAATGCAGGCATGCTTTGGACTACCTACGAATATGGAAATGAATCTATCCGTGGAAAATCAAACTTAAGCACCAACCACTTGGCTCCGAGCAACGGTTTAGATAAAGAATATGCCTATCAATGGAGCCAAGGTGTAGGAGAAAACATCACCTTTTTAATACCTAATTTTTATGGAGGTGGTGGTAGCACCGCTCTACCTGAAGACGGCGCCGTAGTAAAAAGCTTAACCGATAAAGGCGTACCTGCAGAACAAGCCGTAGCATTTTCAAAACAATTACCCTCTTATTGGGGCGAAAAACCCTTTACCTCGGGCCCATTCTATTTTGGAGCCATTATTTGTTTCTTATTTATTGTAGGATTGTTTGTGGTACCAGGCCGCACCAAATGGTGGATAGTAAGCGCTACCGTGTTAAGTCTACTCTTATCCTTTGGTAAAAATTGGCCGTTCGTGTCCGATATTTTCTTCCATTACTTTCCTATGTACAATAAGTTTAGAGCCGTAGAATCTATTCTGGTAATTGCCGGATTTTTAGTGCCTATTTTGGCTATACTGGCTGTACAAGAGCTTATTGAAAGCAAAGAAGACCGACAAAAATTATTGAAAAAAGTACAATACGTAGCCTATGGTACCCTAGCTGTATTAGCACTATTGGCTGCTGCTCCAAGTTTATTTTTTAGTTTCCAAACAGCAGGCCATAGCCAATTAATCGATCAATTATCGCAAATAACCGGTGGCGACCGCACTTTTGCCGAAAGCATTGCACAAGGCTTAGTAAGCGACCGCATAAGCTTGGCCCGCAGCGATGCTTTTAGATCACTCCTATTTGTAGCTATTGGAGCCGGTTTAATTTGGGCGCTTATTAAGCAGAAATTAAGTGCCAGTACGGCCACCGCCTTACTAGCTGTAGTAATATTGGTTGATATGTGGGGGGTTGATAAACGCTATTTAAACAATACTAATTTTGTTGACGAGTCAACCCTTAATCAGCAATTTCAACCTCGTGAAGTAGATCAATTTATTTTAAGAGATACCAGCCCCGACTACCGAGTGTTTGATATGAGTATTCCCACGTTTAGCAGTGCCAGCAGTAGTTATTTCCACAAAACCGTAGGAGGTTACCATGCTGCCAAACTAAAACGTTTCCAAGAAGTATTAGACAAACAGTTTAGCAATGCCATCAACGAAGATGTGTTAGATATGCTCAACACCAAATACATTGTTGCCAACGATGAGCAAAACAAATCCCAAAAAATGCAGCGCCGTGAAAGCGCCTGTGGAAATGCCTGGTTTGTATCAAACGTAACCTTCGTAAAAAGTGCCGATGAAGAGATGAATGCCATCAGTAGTTTCGATCCAAGAAACGAGGCTTTTGTGGGCAACGAATTCAAATCTTTAATTGATACCAAAAAAGTTGGTTTTGATCCGAACGGAACTATTAAACTAAGCAATTATCACCCAGATCATTTAACGTACACCTATTCTATTAGCAAAGATATGGTGGCTGTATTTTCTGAGATTTGGTATGATAAAGGCTGGAAAGCCTACGTAGATGGGGAAGAAATTCCGTATTTCAGAGCCAACTACATTTTACGTGCCGCCGAATTACCAGGCGGTAACCATACCCTAGAATTTAAGTTTGAACCTACTTCTTACCTGTTAGGAGAAAAAATATCGCTGGTAGCCTCTATCATATTAGTGGCACTTTTAGGCTTCGTTATTTTTAAACAAAGTAGAACTGAAAAGGTGTAAGCTTAACTGCTTTAAATAAAAAAAGCCTCCGAAAATTCGGGGGCTTTTTTTATTAGTCGTTGGTTTTGCGATACCGAATGTAGTATAATGAAAGTTTAGCCGCTATAAGCAGGTGGTTCAACAAATTAGGAAGCAAACCATAATGCTTCGTGAAAATTGCAAAGCGCTCTTTTAAACTTTGGCGATGTCTTTTTTTAGACATACCTCCCACTAAATATTTTGCTACATAGCCCGGTACTTTTACTGAGTATTTAGCTTTTTTGGCTGCGGTTATAATCCAATCAATATCGGCACTTAAGTGGTACTGCCTATTGTAGGGTTCCGTTAAGCTTCTTCTAATGTAAATAGCTTGGTGGCTGATGCTCATCCCCAACTGGAAACTCTTCCAAGTAAACTGCTCAGGTACGGCATGTCGGCGGCGGCCCAAACTTACCAAAGCTTCGTCATACATTTCGGTTTCTCCGTAATAAATATCGGCATTAGGAGCCGTAGCAAATACTTTTTCAACAGTATCGGGAGCATACAACTCATCGCCCGAATTCATAAACAATACATAGTCGCCCTTAGCCAAGGCAAGGCCTTTGTTCATAGCATCGTAAATACCGTCATCTTTTTCGGATAGTACTTTTGATAATCTATCTTGATAACGCTGAATAACGTCTAGGGTGCCATCGCTAGAAGCCCCATCTACCACAATGTACTCAATGTTGGGATAGCTTTGATTAAGCACCGAAAGCAGGGTACGTTCAATATCGCGAACGTTATTATACACAATGGTAATAATGGATAGTGTGGGTTTATGCACGACTTTTAAGGATAGATTGATATAAGTGAATGTATTTTTGCGCCACCACGGTTTCGGAGAAGGTATCTAGCACCGTTTGCCTGGCTACTTTAGACAAGGCCTGTTTCCCGGCTTGCTCCTTTATCCAAATCAGGCCTTTAGCCAACTCTTCCGGAGAAGCGTCTTTGGCTAAATAGCCGTTTTGCTGGTGGCTAACCATATCGGGAATACCGCCGGTGGTAAAAGCCACCACCGGAGTGCCGCACGCTAAACTCTCTAACACCGTGTTGGGCAAATTATCTTCAATAGAAGGCGTTACAAATACATCGGCAGCCGCATAGCAAAGTGCCAGCTTATCTTCTTCGTTAATAGTGCCCAAAAAGGTGGTTTTTAGATTAAAATCGGGCAAATCACCTGCGGTTCGGCTTCCAAAAACTACCAATTCGGCATCATGGCTTTGCCCGAAAATACGCAGGGCCTCAACCAATAAATCGGCGCCTTTATGCTTATCGTTTGACGAGGGCATAAAGCCACTCAAAATTAAAAAAGCATTCGCCGGAAGGCCGAGTTTTTCTCGGGCAATGATTTTATCTGAAGGAGCAAAAACGGTGGTATTGAGCGTATTCGGGATAACCTGAATAGGCTTTTCGGCGAACAACGAACTTTTTTGAGCCGATTGCGCCATCCACCTACTAGGTGCTACTACCTGCAGCGCCAGCTCAGCATAGGCCTGTTTTTTAGACTTCCATATGGTGTGAGAAAGATCGTTGGCACCTGGCTGTTTTACCACAGGGCAGTTCCCGCACGCTTGCTCAAAATGAGTACAGGTATAGCGCACGTGGCAACCTCCCGTAAAGGCATTACTATCGTGAAAAGTCCATACAATGGGTTTATTTAGTTTTTGCAATTTTGCAAGGTCTCGGGGGCGCAAAAACGCATGATTAAGCCAGTGCAAGTGTATAATATCGGCTTCCTTTAGAGCTGGGTGTTTGCTAATATCTTTTCCAAAGATGGGTATGGAAAAAGGTATTTTTACAGGTTTAGTCCTAATTTTAGTGAGCACCCGCTCTAAAATAATTTGAACAGCCGTGATAAATTTTAGTAGTAAACCCTTAGAAAAATTGTAAGGGTTAGGCGTCGTTTCAAAAGAGTAATTTACCCAAAGGCTGGTGTCAACGCCCTGCTCCTGCAAAGCCTTTACTAAGCGGCTAGCAGCACGACCCGCCCCTCCGTTATTTTCGTAACTATTTAGGTGTACAACTTTCAAATCAATCAAAAATACACATTTATCCCTTGTTAACCCTGTTCAAAGCTGCCAATAATGTTTATTTTAGCGCCATGGCTAATGAATTAACCGACCGAGCTTTTTGGACTGCCTACTGGGAATCGAAAACGGATCTGGCTTGCACTATTCCTAAAAACTACCTTTTCCATGAAGTGTTTGAAAACATAGTAGCAGCTAAAAATAGTCAAACAGCCATTGAATTGGGTGGATTTCCGGGCTATTATAGCGTATTCTTGAAAAAGCATCTCGGTATTAACAAAGTCACTTTGCTCGATTATTTTATTCATCCGGGTATTATTAACCAACTTTGCACAGCCAATGCATTAACGCCCTCAGATATAGAAATTATAGAAACGGATTTGTTTGCTTATACCCCTCAAGCTTCTTATGATTTAGTGTTATCGTGCGGATTGATTGAGCATTTTAAGGATACCCGTGATATTTTAGCCCGCCATGTGCAATTTATGCACTCAGGAAGTACGCTTCTACTTACCTTGCCTAATTTTAGAGGCATTAATGGCTGGGTGCAAAAAACATTCGATAAAGAAAACTACGAGAAGCACGAGCTGGCGTGTATGGATCCAATACTGCTGCGTTCTTTGTTAGAAGAGCTAGGTCTATCGGTACAAAAAGCGGCTTATTACGGAAAATTTAGTGTGTGGTTGGAGAAAAAAAACAACCAGTCTGCATTGGTTAAGCTGTTCGTAAAAGGAATTTGGGTAGTGGGTAAAGTTTGGAGCAAGCTTTTCCCGTTCGAAAGCAAGGCCCTATCGCCCTATATTTTGGTGATAGCAGAAAAACGTTAGGCCCGCAAGCGTTGATTTATATAACGGATCAAACGTTGCCAAAAACTTCCTTTTCTGTGTTTTAAAAAGGCCTTAATTTGTATATAGGCACTTTGGTTTTCTACCAAATCGGTAGGAAAAACGCTAATAGGTTTAGGGTGAATAGATACATTATAAATTTCGTTAATGCCCGAATGTACGCCACTGCCATCGTGCCCAATATTACTCACCAAAGAATGCGCCGGATTTAAGGTAAGGCCGCCTTTTAAAAAAATGGAAGCATACCAGCGTATAGCCCACGAATTATTTTTGCCAGCCTTTAGTTCCCGCATTTGTTTCCAAAAGTTCATACTGCCTTCAATAGAAAACTGATGTTTCTGCTCGGCAGTGAATTGTTGCATGAGCTGTTTTACATCGGGGTTAAAGTGTTGCCATGCTCTAGCCCAGGTTGCCCAGCCCCAACTGGTTGCCGCTCTAAAAAAAAAGGTCTCGGGTAGATTTTCGGCTTCAGCTAGTGGCAGAGGATACATATAGGCCCCAATATGCATTACTTGCTCTTCTTTTTCGTACCTAGCCAAGGCATCGTTAAAATAACGCAAGGTGTAGGGTGAAGTAATTAAATCATCTTCAAAAACAATGGCTTTGCCAAAATTGGCCATTAATTGGTTTACACCATTTATTACAGAATTGGCCAAGCCTAAATTGCTCTTACGCTCAATAATTTCTACCGATTTAAATCCATCAAGCTGCTTAATGAGTGCCCGTACTTCGGCTACTTTTTCGGCTTGTTTGGCGTTTTTGGGGCCATCAGAAAAAATAAATAAACGTGAATCTGCCGCTAAATCGTTTTGTTTTAAAAACTGCAGGGTACGGCGGGTATGCTCCGGCCGGTTGTACACAAATAAAGCAATGGGGGCTAGATTTTGCATCCTAAAATATTTCTAAATCGTGTTGTTTGCTACACAAAACCGTGTAGGCATTGGCCCATTTTTCTTGTTGTTTCTTACCTCCCAGCATGCCTAGCAATTTTTTCAATTGATACTCTAGGTCTATTTTAAGCTTTGCAAACAAACTGGCAGATTTTTTCTGATTAACAAACGCATTAAATTTACTTACCTCCGGATGAATCAAGGAGCATTCATCGGCAACGATACGCAAACCCTCCGATTGTAGCAGAAAACGCAAGGACGTTGGTGTATACATATTAATATGCCCATAGTCTAAAAAATGTTTCATGCGGGTATCTACACCAAAACGATAATCTTTAGGCACCTCAATAAGTAGATATTTGGCTACTCGTTTTAATTCACGTAACAATAAGCGTTCGTGTTCTACGTGTTCTAAAACATGAGCCAGAATTACTAGGTCAAAACTATCGTCGGGAAAAGGAATATGGTAGCCATCAAATTCTTGTACCGACTGTAGCGATGCCAATTTTTTTGCTTGGATATACGCTACTCCGCTTTTAGAAATCTCTAGTGCATGCAGTTCTGGGGAAAATTTCCATTGGTCGAGAAAATACAAGATACTGCCATCGCCGGCCCCTACTTCCAATACTTTTTTAAACGTATAGCCTTTGCTTACCGAAACAATATGCTGAGCTTTATAGCGTGCACCTAACAAACGCCATTGTTCGTCGTGAGCCTGGTAATATTCATCGTAGGCAGCTTTTACCCCTTTGCTAATGAATGAGTTTGCCATATTAAATCCCTAAGCAATTGTCGGCTTTGTAAAATACCGACGTGGTTTTATAGTAAAATAAACCCGGTGAAATGCCACTAAAGGCCAACTCTTTAAAACCCTGTTTTTTAAGAAAAGCAATGCCCGGGGCATAAAAATCACGCTCAGAATCGTCTAGCACCACCACCCCGTTTTTACTTAAGGCAGCTACCGCTTGCTTGCAGCAGTTTACCCTATCGCGGCCATCTACAATAATTACATCGTATTTTTTCTTCGTAGTAAGGGGCATTTGGCTATAAGCGCCATTGGGTACTAATTCGCAAAATATAAGTTCTGCATTTTTAGGTGATGCGTTTTTAATTTTTTCAAACCATGCTTGATGATGCTCTACCGAAACCACCTGTTTGGCACGTTCGGCATAAAACAAGGTGGAATTTCCCGAACCAAATTCAAAAACTAGGTGTTTTTTGTTGATTCGATGGTTAATAAAATCGATAAAGGAATAGGTAACCCAAGGTAAAGAAGCACCCTCTGCATCTACCGGTGCTCCAGTATCAAAAGAACGAATCCAACCGATATCGGCTAAATA
>JBJTNJ010000103.1:0-29370 GCA_046074005.1 Sphingobacteriaceae bacterium | reverse complement strand
TGATTGTTAAGCAATTGAGTCTGCAAAGATACGAAAAATATTGGTATTTAGGAAGGTTTGATGCTTTCTCCTTGGAGTTAAGGGGATTAATACCCATTTTTGGGAGGCAAAATTTGATTCTATTCTATTGAAAATACTTCGTACACGCACTAAAATTTCAGCGTACACTCTTCAACAAAAACAAGAAGGCAAGCGCATTGGCTTTGTGCCCACTATGGGTGCATTACACCAAGGGCATATTTCCCTTATAGAGCTTGCAAAAAAACAAAGCGATGTGGTGGTATGCAGTATTTTCGTAAACCCTACTCAATTTACCGACCCCAAAGATTTAGAAAAATATCCACGGCCCATTGAACACGACATTGCTCTATTAAAAGAAGTGGCTTGCGACGTTCTTTTTTTACCAGAGGTAGAGGAAATGTATAGCAGCGATGAAGAATGGGAAATAAGTCTAGACGGATTAGATGAAGTATTAGAAGGAAAACACCGCCCTGGCCATTACCAAGGAGTTACACAAATTGTATATAAACTGTTCAAATGCGTACAGCCTGATAGTGCTTTTTTTGGCCAAAAAGACTATCAGCAAGTAAAGGTTATTGAAAAAATGGTGCAAAAATTACAACTGCCGGTAACGCTCGTAATGTGCCCCATTATTAGAGAGGCCGATGGCTTAGCCATGAGCTCTAGAAATATACATTTAAATCCCACCGAACGAGCACAATCATTAGCACTTTACCAAAATTTAGCACACATTAAAAAGGACTGGGGCAAAAAATCGCTAGAAACACTAAAACAAGAAGCCACCGAATTTTTAGAAAAAAGCCCCGGAATAACCCTAGGCTATTTAGAAATATGCGAAGCCAATAACTTACAAAATAATCATCCAAAAGATGGATCTGAAGCGGTAGCATTAGTAGCTGCTAGCTTAGGCCATACCCGTCTAATTGACAATATCTTACTACCCTAATCCCTAACCTTGGGCAGAAGCTGTTAATTATTACTATTTTTGCAACATGATTATCGAGATACTAAAATCGAAGATTCACCGAGTACGAGTAACACAAGCCGAGCTTAACTACGTGGGCAGTATTACCATTGATGAAGACTTAATGGATGCAGCCAACATTATTGCCAACGAAAAGGTACAAGTGGTAAACAACAATAACGGTGCCCGTTTCGAAACCTATGTAATTAAAGGCGAACGTGGAAGCGGCGTAATTTGCCTAAATGGAGCTACCGCCCGATTGGCGCAAGTAGGCGATGTATTAATTATCATGTCGTATGGGCAATTACCTATTGCCGAGGCAAAAACCTATCAACCGGTCTTGGTTTTCCCAGATGATCAAAATCGTCCAGTAAAATAAGTAGCTTGAAAGTATCGCTAATTAGCATTCTTAAATACCTGCTCTTTTTAGGCCTAGCTGGCCTGCTACTCTATTGGGCTTTTAGAGGCCAAGATTTGCACAAAATGGCCAAAAGCGTAAAAGAAGCCAATCTTTTTTGGATACTAGCTTCGGTAGCAGCGTGTTTATTGGCACACGTATTTCGGGCATTGCGCTGGAACATGCTTATTAAACCATTAGGCTACGCACCCTCTGCAAAAAATTCTTTTTACGCCGTTATGATTGGCTACCTAGCCAACCTAGCCGTACCCAGAATGGGCGAAGTTTCCCGCTGTGGCGTATTAAAAAAAACAGACCAAGTGCCCATTACTCCACTAGTAGGCACCGTGTTTACCGAGCGTCTTTCAGATCTTGCCATGCTAGTAAGCATTACCGCACTTACCTTGCTACTAGAATTTGGGCGCATAGCAAACTTCATGTATCAATACGGCTGGTTGCGCATAAAACCCCTACTTAACTGGAAAATTTTAGTGGTTTTTATACTCGTTTTAGTGGTTTTATATCTCCTAAAGTCCTTTATAAAAAAATGGCTTAATCCCATTGCCAAAACCCTGCATTCCTTTAAAATTGGGGTATTATCTTTTAAACAGATGCCTAATAAATTAGCCTACTTGGGCTACTCGGCAGGGCTTTGGGCTTGCTATTTCTTGTCCACCTACTTGGCTTTTTTTGCCCTATCCAGTACCGGTAATTTAAGCCCAATAGCAGCTTTGGCAGCTTTGGTTTTTGGCAGCCTGGGCATGATTGTGCCTGTACAGGGCGGTATTGGCGCTTTTCACTGGATGGTAGCGGAAGGCCTAAGTTTATATGCATTACCCAAGGCCGATGGCTTGGCCTTTGCCACGCTTATTCACTCTTCTCAAATATTAGTGATTCTATTAGTGGGAGGCACTAGCCTGGTACTGATTGCCACCAAAAGCAAAACAAAAGTCGGCTAAACACCGAAATTGTCTACCAAATATCAAAAATGCAAAAGCAACTCTTTACAAAGAGATTAAATGTTATTTTTGAATCGAACTAAACAAAAAATCTACCCCTATGGATTTCCAATTAACCGAAGAACAACTAATGATTCAGCAGGCCGCTCGAGATTTTGCACAAACCGAGCTTAAACCTGGAGTAATAGAACGAGACGAACACCAAAAATTTCCGGCCGAACAAATAAAAAAACTAGGCGAACTAGGTTTTTTAGGCATGATGGTAAGCCCCGAGTACAATGGCTCTGGCTTAGATACCATTTCCTATGTATTGGCCATGGAAGAATTGTCTAAAATAGACGCTTCTGCTTCCGTAGTAGTATCGGTAAACAATTCCTTGGTATGCTACGGATTAGAAAAATATGGCTCTGAAGAGCAAAAACAGAAATACCTAAAGCCCTTAGCTGCTGGCGAAATCATTGGCGCTTTTTGTTTATCAGAACCAGAAGCGGGCTCCGATGCCACTTCCCAACAAACTACCGCCATTGATATGGGCGACCATTACCTTTTAAACGGTACCAAAAATTGGATAACCAACGGCGGAAATGCATCGGTTTATCTAGTTATTGCTCAAACTGATGTAGCCAAAGGCCACCGCGGTATTAATGCCCTTATTGTAGAAAAAGGCATGGAAGGCTTTAGCGTAGGTCCAAAAGAAAATAAATTGGGTATTCGCGGATCGGACACACATTCGCTGATGTTTACCGATGTAAAAGTGCCCAAAGAAAATAGAATTGGTGAAGATGGTTTTGGTTTTAAATTTGCTATGAAAACCTTAGAAGGTGGCCGCATTGGTATTGCCGCACAAGCCTTAGGCATTGCCTCTGGCGCCTACGAACTAGCCGTACAATACGCCAAAGAACGTAAAGCCTTTGGTAAACCTATTGCTGAGCACCAGGCCATCCAATTTAAACTGGCCGATATGGCTACCCAAATTGAAGCAGCCCGCATGCTTTGCCTAAAAGCAGCTTGGTTAAAAGATCAAGGCCTGCCCTATGCCCAAGCAAGTTCTATGGCAAAACTATTTGCATCTGAAGTAGCCATGAGCACTACCGTAGAGGCCGTACAAGTACACGGAGGCTATGGCTTTGTAAAAGAATTCCACGTAGAACGTTTAATGCGTGATGCAAAAATTACGCAGATTTACGAAGGAACTTCCGAAATACAACGCATTGTAATTGCCCGTGAGGTATTAAAATAAGTAGCAAAACCAGAAAAATGAAAAGAATCGTTCTTCCACTCCTTGCCCTAGGTCTATTTGCGTTTAGCAGCTGCAAACAAGCCGGCCTAGCCGACTTACAAAACGGCACTTGGCGGGCTACGCTTAAAACAGAAACAGGCGTAGAAATTCCCTTCAATTTTGAACTAGCCGACTCGGCAGGGAAAAAACAATTAGACATTATTAACGGAGCAGAACGCTTTAGAGTAAATGAAATTAGCCAAGAGGGCGACTCTATTATCATTCAAATGCCTTTATTTGATTCTGAAATTAAAGCCGTACTCAATGGGGGTTCGCTATCGGGTAAATGGACCAAACACCTAGCCACTACCGATGTGTCTATGGAATTTGCTGCCACCCCGAATACCAACTGGCGTTTTTTTAAAACAGATGGCGAACCTAAGGGCGATTTAAACGGGAAATGGTCGAGCACCTTTATAAGTGCCGATGGTAAAGATACCAGTCTATATATTGGTCAGTTTGTTCAAAAAGGGAATCACTTGAGTGGTACTTTTTTAACCACTACCGGCGATTACCGCTTCTTAGATGGTACGGTGAACGGAAACAAATTTTACCTTTCTTGTTTTGATGGATGCCACGCCTTACTGTTCTCTGGAACAATAAATGGCACTAGCATTAGCGATGGTAAACTATACTCAGGTTTTTCAAGTATTGATAATTGGACGGCTACCAAAGACGATAAAGCCGAACTGCCCGATGCCTATAGCCTAGTGGGCCTAAACCCTGGTTATAAAACCATCGATTTTACTTTCCCTGATTTAACAGGAAAACCGGTATCACTAAAAGATGAGGCTTTTAAAAACAAGGTAGTAGTAGTACAATTTTTTGGCTCTTGGTGCCCAAACTGTATGGACGAAACGGCCTTTATGGTACCATTTTACAATCGCTATAAAGATAAAGGCTTGGCAGTTGTTGGTTTAGGTTATGAGCGCTCTACCGATGTTGCCCGTGGACGCAAAAATATTGGTCGTTTACAAAAACGCTTTAATGTGCCTTACCCTTTACTGCTAACCGGCTATACCAACCAACCGGGCGAAGTACTAAAAAGCTTACCCATGTTGAACAAATTTATGGCTTTCCCTACTACCATTATTATCGATAAAAAAGGAGAGGTACGTAAAATACACACTGGCTTCTCAGGACCGGGAACTGGTAAATACTATACCGAGTTTACCGAAGAGTTTGATAAACTAATTACCAATCTACTGGCAGAAAAATAATCAGAAAGCCACTCCAAAAGAGTGGCTTTTTTAATATTTTTTCTCTGGCTTAAGCCAATTAAAAATTATTTTTAAGGCTCCCAATGCAATGGCAAACCAAGCGGCAGAAATAAAACCGGCAGTATGAAAGCCGTCCACAAAAGCATCTACCAATAGCACCATGCACACATTTATTACAAAAGACACCAAACCTAGCGTAAGAAAATTAAGGGGAATAGTGAGAATGTGTAATACCAAACCAATGGTAGCATTTGCTAAGGCCAACAATAGTGCTACCCAAAGAGCCGTTAAGAACGAGTCTACACTTACACCGGGCAATACATATGATGCAATTAATACCGCAACACCACTTAATAAAATCTCTAAAAGCGTTTTCATACCGTAAATTTGATTAAAAAAGATGAAAAAAACTGTAAACTGGCTACTAGCTTTCTGTATAAGCATAGCCGCCTGCACCTCCAATACACACACTACTAACGCATTAGGCTTAGATGTTAGCCTTTCGGCAGATAAAAAAAGTGTGCTAATTAAAAACATGCCAAGCGACCTGCTCTCCAGAATAAGCTCCGATCGTCTGCAACAAACCGCATTTTTTGCACTTTATCCCATTGCAAGCAATCCAGAGATGCAGGGCCAAGAATCGCCTCTCCAGGGATCATTCTCTCAACAAGGCGATTTGCTGGTGTTCACTCCAGACACTTCTTTGAGCAAGGGCACGAAATATAGAGCCGAAGTATATGCCCAAAGCCGAGATTTTTCTCTCATAAATTTGTTAAAAAAACAAGAACAATTGGGAGGAAACAAGCCAACAGAATTCATATTGAGCTACTAAGCGCTTGCAAAACTAATAATTTGTACTATATTTGTATCGAATTGAAGAGGGGACCGTGTCCCCTCTTTTTATTTACCATACCCTAGCAACATGAAGGTAGAACAACGCGTACTAGCTCTGGTAGCCGACAAAATAGCCGACAGACCCGATTTATTCTTGGTAGAAGCAAAAATGCATACCAATGGCAAATTGATGATTCTGATAGATGGCGATAAGGGTGTTGCCATACAAGATTGCGTTGCCATAAGTCGCCACGTAGGTTTTCATTTAGAAGAAGAAAATTTGGTGGATACCGCTTATACGCTAGAAGTATCGTCGCCGGGAGTAGATTTTCCTTTAACCATGGTAAGACAATATGTGAAAAACGTAGGTCGCAATCTAAGTGTAAAGTTTAAGGACGGCAACAAAACAGAAGGTAAATTGGTTGAAGTACAAGACGGTCAAATCCTTTTGCAAGAAGTAAAAAAAGAAAAGGGCAAAAAAGCCCAAAGTGTTGATAGGTTAATCCCTTTTAACGAGATAGCAGAAAGTAAAGTTTTAATTTCATTTAAATAAAATGAGCAACATTAATTTAATCGATTCCTTCCAGGAATTTAAAGATTTCAAAAACATCGACCGTCCAACGGTGATTAGTGTATTAGAAGAAGTGTTTCGCAGCATGCTACGCAAACGTTTCGGAACCGATGAGAATTGCGACGTAATTGTAAACCCCGACAATGGGGATTTGGAAATTTGGCGTACCCGTATGGTAATGGAAGACGGTTTTTCTGAGGACGACGATTTAGAAATTGAATTGGCCGAGGTGAAGAAAATTGACCCCGATATGGAGGTTGGTGATGAATTTATCGAACAAATTACCTTAGAAAGTTTTGGTCGTAGAGCTATTTTAGCTGCCCGCCAAACCTTAGTTTCTAGAATTTTAGAATTAGAAAAAGACGAAATCTTTAAAAAATATAAAGATCGCGTAGGCGAAATTGTAACGGGCGAAGTATATCAAGTTTGGAAAAAAGAAACCTTGGTGTTAGACGACGAAGGAAACGAATTATTGTTGCCTAAAACCGAACAAATCCCGGCCGACTTTTTCAAAAAAGGCGACTCGGTTCGTGCGGTAATTAAAGAAGTAGAAATGGTTAACGCCAGTCCGAAAATTATTATTTCTCGTACAGCTCCAGAATTCTTACAACGTTTGTTTGAAATGGAAGTACCTGAAATTTTCGACGGTTTAATTACCATCAAAAATATTGTAAGAGAACCAGGAGAACGTGCCAAAGTAGCCGTAGAATCATACGACGATCGTATCGATCCGGTAGGTGCTTGCGTAGGCATGAAAGGTTCTCGTATCCATGGCATTGTACGTGAATTGAAAAACGAAAACATCGACGTAATTAATTACACCAATAATTTATCTCTATACATTACACGTGCCTTAAGCCCTGCTAAAATTACCAGCATTAAATTAGACGATGCCGATAAAAAAGCAGCTGTTTACTTAAAGCCAGACCAAGTATCGTTAGCTATTGGCCGTGGTGGACACAACATTAAACTAGCCGGAAAATTAACCGGTTACGAAATTGATGTATACCGCGAAAATGCGGATGAAGATGAAGAAGATGTGGATTTAGAAGAATTTGCAGACGAAATTGATGGTTGGATTATCGACGAATTAAAACGTGTAGGTTTAGATACTGCAAAATCGGTATTAGCCCTAAACGCAGAAGAGTTGGTAAAACGCACCGATTTAGAAGAAGCTACTGTAGAAGAAGTATTAGGAGTTTTACGTGCCGAGTTTGAATAAGCTAGCCAGCTTTTTTACGACTTGCCACTAAAAAAACCTTATTTTTGTTATTATAATTTAAAGCGAACGCTTAACCCTATTAAATGTCAGAAGGTAAAAACATCAACTTACTAAAAGCCGCCAAGGAACTAAACATTGGTTTATCTACTGCTGCCGAGTTTTTAACTAAAAAAGGATTTGCTGTAGAAGCAAAACCTATGTTTAAACTCGAAGGAGCTATGTACGATGCCCTAATGAAAGAATTCCAGGGCGATAAAATTGTGAAAGAAGAAGCCAAGCAACTTGCTATGGGCAAAATTCGCAAAGATGACGTAGCCGAACCTGTACAAAAACCTGCTCCAAAACGCCCTGATACTTTTGAACAAGAAGAAATCTTGATTAAAAACACCGGTTCTTTCGCTCAACCCGAAAAACTAAAGGAGCCCGAAGTAAAAGCAGAAGAAACCAAGGGGGTTAAAATAGTTGGTAAAATCAATTTAGACGATTTAAAACCAAAGGCGAAGGCTGAAGTAAAAACGCCAGCAGAAACGCCAAAACCGGAAGAAAAAGTTGCAGAACCTGTGGCAAAAGCTCCAGAAATCCCGGCAACACCAGTAGCTCCGGTAACACCTACACCAGCCCCGGTTGATGAGGTAGTGAGAGCACGTGCCGGTAGATTAAGTGGACCAAACGTGGTTGGTAAAATTGAATTGCCTCAAGAACGCAAACCAAATCCGGTTGCTTCCTCTAACGCAGCCGCCGACCAAAAACGTAAACGTAAACGTAAAGAGTTTGGTGGCCCAGGCCAAGGTGGCGCCCCAAATACAGGTGGTGGAAACCGCCCAGATTTTAGAAATAATAGACCAAATACCTCTGCCGGACCAAAAGAAGAGCCTACAGAAAAAGAAATACAAGACCAAATTAAGGCAACCCTTGCCCGTTTAAGCGGAGCAGGTAAATCTGGAAAATTTGCTCAACGTGCTAAGTTACGCCGTCAGAAACGTGACGATGTAGCCCAATCTGCCGAAGAGGCAGCAATGGAAAAAGAATTGCAATCTAAAGTGTTAAAGGTTACCGAGTTTGTTACTGCAAACGAATTAGCCAACATGATGGATGTGCAAGTTACTCAAATCATTTCTACCTGTATGGCCTTGGGTTTATTCGTATCCATCAACCAACGTTTAGATGCCGAAACCTTAAGCATTGTAGCCGATGAATTTGGATTTGAAGTAGAGTTTGTAAAACCAGAAGACGAGGAGAATAATTCCTTAGAAGAAATAGATAATGTAGAGGATTTAAAAGAGCGTGCACCGATTGTTACCGTAATGGGTCACGTTGATCACGGTAAAACTTCCTTACTCGATTTTGTACGCAAAACTAACGTTATTGCCGGTGAAGCTGGGGGTATTACCCAACACATTGGAGCCTATGAAGTAACACTGGAGAACGGACGCAAAATTACCTTCTTAGATACACCGGGCCACGAAGCCTTTACGGCCATGCGTGCCCGTGGTGCCAAAGTAACCGATATTGCCATTATTGTAATTGCAGCCGATGATAGCGTGATGCCTCAAACAAAAGAGGCTATTAACCACGCCCAGGCCGCCGGCGTACCTATTGTATTTGCCTTTAGTAAAGTAGATAAACCAGGTGCCAATGCCGATAAAATTCGCGAACAACTCTCCACTATGAATATATTGGTAGAAGATTGGGGCGGTAAATTCCAAAGTCAAGAAATTTCGGGTAAAACCGGCTTAGGTATCGATTCTTTATTAGAGAAAGTACTATTAGAAGCCGATTTACTAGAATTAAAAGCCAACGCCAATAAACGGGCTACCGGTACCGTAATTGAAGCCGCTTTAGATAAAGGTCGTGGTATTGTAACCACCGTATTAATTCAGGCCGGAACACTACGAGTGGGAGACCCTATTCTAGCTGGCTGTTTTAGTGGCCGTGTAAAAGCCCTAACCAACGAACGTGGCCAAAAAGTAGAACAAGCCGGACCAAGTACCCCAGTACAAGTATTGGGTATGCAAGGTGCTCCAACTGCAGGCGATAAGTTTAATGCCATGGAGAGTGAAGTAGAAGCCCGTGAAATTGCTACCAAACGGATGCAATTACAACGTGAGCAAGGCTTACGTAGCCAGAAACACATCACCTTGGATGAGATTGGCCGTCGTTTGGCAATTGGTAACTTTAAGGAACTTAACATCATTGTTAAAGGTGATGTGGATGGTTCTATTGAAGCCCTATCAGATTCTTTATTAAAATTATCTACCGAAGAAATCCAAGTAAACATCATCCACAAATCGGTTGGTCAAATCTCCGAATCGGATGTATTGTTAGCCTCCGCTTCCGATGCCATTATTATTGGTTTCCAAGTACGTCCATCGCAAGGTGCTCGTAAATTGGCCGAACAGGAGCAAATCGACATCCGTTTATATTCTATTATTTACGATGCCATTAACGAGGTGAAAGCCGCCATGGAAGGTATGCTTGCTCCTGAGTTTGAGGAGAAAATTACTGCCAACGTAGAAATACGTGAGGTATTCAAAATCAGCAAAGTAGGAACTATTGCCGGATGTATGGTATTAGATGGTAAAATTAACCGCAACTCGAAAGTGCGCATTATCCGCGATGGAGTGGTAATTTACGCCGGTGAACTTGCTTCCTTAAAACGCTTTAAAGAAGACGTAAAAGAAGTGGCTACCAATTACGAGTGTGGGTTAAACATCCAAAACTTCAACAACATTGAAGTAGGCGATATTGTAGAAGCCTACGAACAGGTGGAAGTAAAACGGAAGCTTTAAGGATTAAAATTTAGTCTAGAAATAGTACAGGGAATTCTTTCACATTTACCCTATTGTGCCAAATATATAGATTAAACAATCGTTCAGCTAAAAAACCCAGAGCCCTGCTTTGGTAAGCATGGCTGCTTAGCTTGATTTTTTGCTCCATAGCAAAAATGATTGGGAATAGCCATTCACAATAGTTACTTACAAATACCTTATCTGCTATAAACATATTGTAAGCGTATAGTTTCGTATTAGACTGGAATTGTTTTAATGTTGGCCCATATTCCGGATAAAGTAGCTCAACCGTTTCTTCCATTAGCGCCCAATCTTCTCTGATGTGATTATAGATATACTGATCTTTCAGTGAACAAGCACGACGATTCAATTTTAGGGGAATTGATTTAGGTACAATTACCCTACCCAACTCTAACTGTCTAGTAATTTTATTCTTTAGCGAATCTGATGAAAGAACGTTTAACGTTGCTAAATCAGGGCTTGCATGATAAGTAATGGGCTCACAGAACTTCCCTGAACGGAATAATAAAGAAACACGATCTAAAGAAAAGAAGTATCTTCTATAGTGTACTAAACCAATGTATTGGGTGTCGATTTGATTTAGATTTTTCCAAATCCAGTATAAGGCGGTTAACTCACACCATGTGGGATTTCTCTCAGAAATATTATCTCCCACATCATCAGTTATAAATCCTAATTTTATTGGTGATAGTGCTGCCCCAACTTGAATAGGTTTTATGTAATCCGCCCTCGGAATAGGATACTCTTTATGAAAAACAGAAAAAATGGTAAGATTAGTAGGGGTTTTCATTTCTATTAATCAAATAATGTTTTACATTTCGTCAAGGCCGATGCAATTACCTGGTGCATATCATAATAACGATATTCGGCTAAACGCCCACCAAAAATTACTTGTGTTTGCTCTTTAGCCAAATCACGGTACTGATTAAAAATACGAGTGTTTTCGTCGTTGTTTATGGGATAATAAGGCTCTACATTTTTACTAGCCAGCAGTGGGTACTCCTTGGTAATAACTGTTTTAGCTTGTGTACCAAACTCAAAATGTTTGTGCTCTACAATACGAGTGTATGGTATTTCCGGACCGGTGTAATTTACAATAGCATTGCCTTGATAGTTGGGAGTATCGTGTACTTCGTGCTCAAAGCGTAAACTACGGTACGAAAGTTCCCCGAATTGATAATTGAAATACTCATCTAGTTTACCGGTATACACTATCTTTTTGGCAATGGATTCGAAATAGGCTCTGTTGGCAAAAAAATCGGTGTTAACCTGCACTTCCACACCTTTTAACAAGCCCTCAATAATCGTATTATAGCCTCCAAGGGGAATACCCTGATAGCGATCATTAAAATAATTATTATCGAAGATAAAGCGAACCGGCAAACGCTTAATAATAAAAGCGGGTAAATCTTTTGCGGGCATTCCCCATTGCTTTTCGGTATAATGCTTAATTAATTTTTCATAAATATCTGGCCCTACCAATTGCAAAGCCTGCTCTTCTAAATTGCTAGGCGCTGTAAAAGGTAAGTTCTTAATCTGTTCGGCAATTTTGGCTTGTGCCTCTGCCGGTGTTTTTACTCCCCAAAGCTGATAAAAGGTATTCATATTAAAGGGTAGGTTGTATAACTCTCCCTTATAATTTGCTACGGTACAAAGGACAAAGTGATTAAACTCTGCAAACTGATTCACATAATCCCAGATACCCTTATCGTTGGTGTGAAAAATATGGGGACCGTAGGCGTGTACATTAATGCCTTCTATACTTTCACAGTGGATGTTTCCACCTGTATGATTTCTTTTATCAATTACCAAACAGCGATGGCCTCTTTTGGTGGCCTCGTGTGCAAACACACTTCCGTATAATCCAGAGCCTACAATTAGATAGTCGTACATTTTAAATCTGATATCTTTTTTTCAACCTGAAATATTTATAGAACTGCCTTACAAAAAATAACACAAATCCTGTATTAAACAACCTATTTGTAATACCCTCTCCACTCAAATAAAATCTGGTGGAAAAAGTAGTAGAAATAAATCTTCCCTTAAATGCTTTTCTATACTTTTTAATCAATGATCTTCGGATTTGATAAAAGCTCTTATCGGCTTTACCATCGCTCTTGTGAGTGAGATTAAAATCAATTACATATGCATTATAACCCAACACCTTGGCTATAATACAAAGATCAGTTCCATAAAAATGGAAGCCCTTTAAATCGGAAGATAGAGATAGATTAGCGCTATTTTTAACAAGCATAAAGTTCTCATCAATAGTGATGGCCTTTAGGGGTAAATAATCCTCATGAAGTTTGTTGCCAGAGTGTTGAGTGAGGTGCATGGCAAGCTGTTTTAAATTTATGCCGCCCGCATTGCCCAATACCCCCCAATGAGAATCTTTCTTAGTAACGTAATCTATCTGCTCGTTTAGTTCTATGATCCCGGCATCATGAAGAATAATATCCTGATGGCATAAAATAATAAACTCTCCTTTGGCCTTTCTCAAAAACAAGTTTATACCCTCATAGGCTTCGAAGGTATTCTCCTTAGAGTTATCTATACACAAATATTCGCACTGTTGCGTATCAAACCCAGCCGAAATGAAAGAATCAACCATTTCCTGATATTCCTCTGGTTTGGAAACAAAGGTGCAAATAGAATATCTAAAAGGAAATATTTCTTCTTTTTCTAGTGTCTGAATAAATTTATTCTTCATTTTTTAATCATTAAACACTTGCATTTCCACCAATTTGCAATACATGCCTTTTTGCTTCATGAGCTCTTGGTGCGTACCGCTTTCAATAATTTTCCCTCCGTCTAGCACCACAATCTTATCGGCCCGTTGAATGGTACTTAAACGGTGTGCAATAACCAAGGAAGTACGGTTTTGCATTAACTTATTTAAGGCATCTTGCACCAATTTTTCCGATTCCGTGTCTAATGCCGACGTAGCTTCATCTAAAAGCATAATAGGCGGATTGGCCAATACGGCTCGGGCAATACACAAACGTTGGCGCTGGCCACCCGAAAGTTTCAGTCCACGATCGCCAATATTGGTTTCGTAACCTTCTTCTGTTTCTTGAATAAAATCGTGGGCATTGGCAATTTTAGCAGCCGCTAGTACCTCTGCCCCGGTGGCCGTGGGTCTGCCAAAAGCAATGTTATTAAAAATAGTATCGTTAAACAGTACCGAATCTTGGTTTACTACGCCCATTTGCGAACGAATACTATCCATTTTTAGAGTTTTTACATCTACCCCATCAAACAAAATTTGCCCTTGCTGCGGATCGATGAATCGAGGAATTAAATCCATTAAGGTTGATTTACCCCCACCTGATGGGCCTACCAATGCTACCATTTGACCGGCCGGAATGCTTAAACTAATATCTTTTAAAATGGCCCTATTGCCATAAGAGAAGGATATGTTTTTGCACTCAATACTGCTGTTAAAGGCCGGAGCGGAAACTGCATTGGGAAGATCGTTTACTTCAGAAGGTGTATCTATAAGTTCTAATATCCGTTCGCCGGCTGCAATACCTTGGTGAATTTGACTAAAGGAATCGGTAATGGCTTTTGCCGGGCGCATTACCTGAGAGAACAAGGCAATGTACGCGATAAATGCCGGGGCTTCCAAACCTTTATCGCCCGATAAAATGAGGTAACCACCATACAACACAATGCCGCAAACTACCATTACCCCTAAGGTTTCTGATACTGGCGATGCCAATTGTTGTCTACGGGCCATAGAGCGCAACAAACCGGTGTAGCGTTTATTTTCGGTATTAAATTTTTCTTTTACCACTTCGGTGGCATTAAATGCTTTTACAATTTTTATACCCGATAAAGCCTCGTCTAAAAAACTAATCATGCTACTCAACGATTCTTGTGCAGCTACCGCTTGTTGGCGCAATCGTTTAACTAAACGAGCAATAACCAAGCCCGAAACTGGAATAATAAGCAGGGCGAACAAGGTGAGCTTAGCCGAAATTAAAAACAACATCACGATATAAGCAATGAGTTGTACAGGCTCTTTAAACACCACCAAAAGGGTACTAGTTACCGAGAATTGTACCACTTGCACATCAGACGATACTTTAGACATGATATCGCCCTTGCGTTCGTTGTTAAAGTAGCCCAAGTGGAGGTTCATTACGCTATCAAATACCGATTTTCGAAGATTTAACAAGGTATGTGCCCGTAAATTTTCCATAATTCGCTGAGATAGGTAACGGAAAATATTAGCCAACACTACCGAGCCAATGATACTGGCACAAACAATCTGGAGCGCACCCCAAGTGCCGTATTGTTCAATGGCTATTTGTATGTAGTATTTAAACTGAGCCATAATGTCCCAGCTAGAAGTAGGTGGGGCTAGTACTTTCGATTTCCCATCTTGAAAAAATAAGGTTTCCAACAAGGGTGCCAATAGGGCTAAATTGAGGGTATTGAAAATGATAGACAGTATCGTGGTAAAAATATACGGTACTGCAAATTTCCCAATAGGTTTAGCGAAGGAAAGTAAGCGAAAATAGGTTTTCATGAATGTTGTTTACGGCGTAAAGGTACACTTTTGCTCGAATGTGCTTTAAAGGAATTTGGCTTAGGCTTTTCCCCTACCAGATTGTACGTTTTGCCCCACCAAAAGTGCTTTCATTTCTTGTTGAACATTGGCTAGGCTACGGGTGCTTTTGTATTTTTTTTGCAAAGCGCTAAAACCTGTCTTTGCACGTTTTATTTCTCCAGAAATAGCGAAAAATTGTGTTAAAGAGCCATAGAAATAAAAATTACCGAATAACCACATCACACAAGTTTCCAAAAAAGTGCGTAGATACCACCCTGCTTTCTGCAGGCCAGATAGGTGTAGGGCCTGCACCATCAGTTTATTTCTAAAATAAATCCCCTTTACCCAGTTTTTAGTTCGATAATTTTTAGTGGTGGCCGCATGGTCGTGCAAACAAAAACGATCAGGGTAATAGTAGCATTTCCAGCCCAAGCGCCATGCCCGTAAGCCTAAATCAAAATCCTCGTAATAAAAAGGAGAAAAGCTTTCGTTAAAGCCACCTAGGACTTTTAGTTTTTCGGCATCTACTAAGGCATTGGCCCCCGATAGGTAAGCCGTTGGAATGTGCGCCGAAGGGTTTACTACGTGAAAAAAAGTATTGGGTTTTAGCTTTCCTAATTGTACACTAAAAAGACGGGCACTATCTTGAATCTCTCCATTTTTAGCACCCCTAATTTGAGCCATTACCCCAAAAGTATCGGCAGATTTAAAATAGTCGAATTGGCCGTCTAAATAATTTTTGGGCAATTTAATATCGGTGTTTAAGAGTAAAATATAGTCGTTTTTGGCTTTTCGTATGCCCATATTGCAGGTGGTAGAAAATCCACTGTTTTTCTCTTTTACTAGTAGTTTAACTTCAGGATATTTTTTCTGAAGGAAAGCCACCGAATCATCGGTAGAGCAATCGTCTACCACCAATACCTCATAAGGAATGGCCGCATGCTCCAAGGCAGCAAACACCGAAGGCAAATTAGCTTGCAATAGGTTTTTGCCGTTATAATTCGGAATAATTACAGATAAACTGGCTGCCTTCATACGAACGTAAAGGTACAAATATACCTGCTAACGCGGTATTCGTGGAATGATTTTGGAATACGAATAAAAAATGTGTTTTTTGTAGAATGCTTATGGGTAGTAAAACAGATTTTAAAGGATTATCTAGAGCCCTCAGCTTGGTAGAAAATAGCGTAGAGGGCTATCGTGATATTTTACTTGGACTAAAACCAAATGCTACACCCATTATTGGTATTACCGGTCCTCCAGGAGCCGGAAAGAGCACCTTGGTAAACGCCCTGCTTAACCACTGGAGCGCCCAAGGAAAATATGTGGCCGTATTGGCCATTGACCCAACCTCCCCTTTTAATTTGGGTTCTTTGCTTGGCGACCGCATTCGCATGGCCGAACAATTTAATAAGCCAAACATATTTATCCGTTCTTTAGCTACTCGAGGTTCTTTGGGTGGTTTGTCCGCCAAAACCATCGAATTAGCCGATGTATTGCGCTCGGCAGGCTTCGATTACATTTTGGTGGAAACTGTAGGTGTAGGCCAATCGGAAGTAGAAATTGCCGGCCTTGCTGATATCACGCTAGTGGTATTAGTACCCGAAGCTGGTGACGAAATTCAAGGGATAAAATCAGGCTTAATGGAAATTGCTGATGCCTTTGTTGTAAACAAAGCCGACCGCGATGGGGCTGATGTTTTTGCGAATACTCTAAAAAAATTAAGTCAGCAAAAAGAAGAGCCCGTGCCTGTGTTATGCACCGTGGCTAGCAAAGAAAAAGGTATTGAAGAACTCAGTACTTTTATAGAACAGTTTAAGAAAGCTCCCTCTAGCAAAAAACAGCATTTATTGGAGCAGAAAGCGTGGCAATTGCTGCAACAAAAACTTACCGAGGGCCTAAACAAAAAACAGCTCCAACAAGATCTTGCTGAAGCTGTTCAAAAAAGTGATTTTAATCTTTACCAGTTTATAGATACCTGGACTAGCCGTTCATAATATCTTCCAACTCTTCTACTTCAACCGGTATATCGGCCATCAAGTCAATATTACCCTCTTTGGTAATTAAAATATTATTCTCGATACGAATGCCTAAACCCTCTTCCGGAATGTAAATGCCCGGTTCGCAAGTTAAAATATTTCCCACTTCAAAGGCTTTGTAGCGGCTAGCAAAATCGTGTACATCAATACCCAAATGGTGCGACGTGCCGTGCATAAAATATTTTTTATAGAGTGGGGCCGCCGGATTTTGTTTGGCAACGGCTTGCTTATCTAACAAACCCAAGCCAATTAACTCGGCTTCCATAATACGGCCCACTTCTTCGTGGTATTCGTTCCAAACAGTGCCCGCAACCAATAGTTTGGTAGCCGCCCTCATTACTCGTAAAACTGCATTATACACCTCTTTTTGGCGTGGGCTAAAACGGCCGCTTACCGGAATAGAGCGGCTCATATCGGCATTGTAATTTGCATACTCGGCGCCAAAATCAAACAAAATAACATCGCCGGCTTTACATACTTGGTTATTATCGTTGTAATGCAAAATATTAGCATTGGGGCCAGAGGCAATAATTGGATTATAGGCATGCCCTGTAGCTCCTTGGCGAATAAATTCGTGAATAATTTCGGCTTCAATTTCGAATTCGTTTACTTCGGGTTCGGTAAATTTTAATACCCGAATAAACGCATCTCGGGTAATTTCACAAGCCTTTTTAGTTAATTGAACCTCTATTTCCGATTTTACGGGGCGCAAATCACGCAATACCGCGGCACTGCGTTCATAATAATGTAATGGATAGCGCTCTTTTAATTGCTGTATAAAGCGTAAATCGCGGTAAGGCACCTCATATACCGAACGGTCGTTCTCATTGGTATTTAAATAGATAGAATCAGCATAGTGAATTATAGACTGGAGAACAGTCCAAAATTCATCGAGCCAAAAAATTTGATCTATTCCCGAAGCCTTTTTAGCCTCTTCTTTGGTGTATTTGTGACCTTCCCACACTTTAATATGCTCGTTGGTTTGACGTAGAAAAAGCACCTCCCTATATAGTGGATTAGGGCAATCTGGAAATAAAATTAAGACGGTTTGCTCTTGGTCTATTCCACTTAAATAAAACAAATCAGGATTTTGCTTAAAGGCAAAATTTTGATCACCGCTGCGCAGTTGTTCGTCATTCGCATTAAATATTGCTATCGATTTCGGTTTTAAACGCTGAGTAAAATTTTTCCGATTCAGAATAAATAAACTTGCATTTGGGGTGGCATATTTCATAATTATTAATTATTATAATTAATGATTTTCAGTATAATATTTATATATTTACAAATCATAGATACACGTGACTGGCGTGGTCTATGGTGGTAATTGTTTGCTGAAATCAAACTTATCATTATTTTTGCAAAAATTGTACAAAAAGAAATTGTTTTACCCCCCTTTTAAAAACGAGAATATGAATTATTCAACATGTAAGAAAGCTGTTACCTTCTTGATGTTTATTTTGTTGGGCTTCACAGCCGTTTCAAATGCACAAGAATCGGCTGCAAGCACAAACTCTACCCCTAAAATATTTGGTGGTAGAACTCAGTACAGAACATGGTCTGTAGGCATTAATGCGGGTTCGCTAAGCCCAAGAGTGATGACCGTTATGTATAACGATTACTCTAAATCTCATCTAAACTTTGGGTATGGTCTTTCATTAAGAAAACAACTTTCAAATACCTTTGGTCTTGAGTTTGGTTTTTTGAGCGGCAAATTATCTGGCGACAATACCGCTGGTTCAATTGCAAACAATACCAACAAATCATTTGAAACAACTCTAAATTGGAGTACCAGCTTTATGGGAGTGGTTAAGTTGTGTAGCATTGACTTCCTGAAAAGAGAAAACAATGTTAATCTATTGGTAAAAGCAGGCTATGGTTTTATCGGAAGCGAAGCAACGGTTATATCTAGTACAAATACTTCTAATAAATTTAAAACATCTAATCAAAGCTATGTTCCAGTTGGGGTGGGGGCTAAATTTAAGGTTTCTAAAGCAGTTAACTTTGATCTGGGTTACAATGTATACTTTTATGATGGTGACGACTTAGATGGAACAATTGCTGGAGTTACCCAAAATGATAAATTTGGATACTTATACACCGGTTTAGAATTCTCTTTAGGTGCAAAAACCAAACCAAACTTGGATTGGGTAAACCCTATTTCATTAATGTATGATGAATTAAAAGATCCGGCATTACGCAAAGAATTAGAAGCCCTAAAACAACGTGTAAACGCTTTAGAAGCTGCTGATTTATTAAAGGATAGCGATGGCGATGGTGTTGCCGATAAGTTAGATAAAAGCCCGAACACTGAAGCTGGTGTACGTGTTGATGGTTCAGGAACTCCTTTAGATACAGATAACGATGGTGTGCCAGATTCTAAAGATAGCTGCCCAACCGAAAAAGGTCTTGCAGAATTCAATGGTTGCCCGGGCTCTCCAAGTTCTTCGGCTAATGCCATTCAGTTTGAGTTTAACTCTTCTGTACTTAAAACTTCTTCTTATCCAATCTTAGACCAATTGTCTAACGATTTAAGAAGTAAAATGGTAATGAAAGTAGAGTTGGGTGGTCACGCTTCCGAAGAAGGTACGCCTGATTATAACTTACAGTTATCAAAAGATCGTGCAAACGCTGTTAAAACTTACTTAGTAAACTCTGGTGTTGCAGCTAGCAAAATCATTACTAAAGGTTTTGGCGAAACTCGTCCGGTTGCTTCAAATGCTACCGAAGAAGGTCGTCAATTAAACAGACGTGTAGAGGTTTCTAGAAAATAAACTTCGCTATATAGAGGTTAAAAAAAGAGTCCCGGTACACATCGGGACTCTTTTTTTGTTTATACCTTTGATGCTATGTATTTCTTCAGAAAAAAAGATCCGAACAGACCTACTAGTTTTAATCTAAAAGTGATGCATGTAATTAACACCATCGCTATACTACTATTTTTAGGCGGCATTATTTATAAACTAATCGAGTGGATAAGCAAACATGAGTAAACACGTACTTTATACTAATCAGGCACCCGAACCAATAGGTCCATATAGCCAAGGCATTCAAAGCGGACCATTCCTGTTTTTATCGGGTCAAATTGCCATTAATCCTACCACCAACGAATTGGTAGAAGGAGATATCGTGGTAGAAACTACCCAAGTAATGGAGAATATTAAAAAACTATTACAAGCCGCCGACTGTACGTTTGATCAGGTGGTGAAAACAACCATATTCTTAAGTGATATGAGCCTATTTGCACAAGTAAATGCCGTATACGGCAGTTATTTTAGCGGTGCTTTCCCTGCCAGGGAAACAGTAGCCGTACTTGGCTTGCCCAAAAATGTAAACGTTGAAATATCGGTAATAGCCACAAAATCGTGAAAGAAAACAGAATCAAGTACTTTATAGCCGCCATTACCGCCACCGCACTTTGGGGCTTTTTTTCTATCCCCTTGCGCATGCTTAAGGCTTATCCATCTGATGAGATTTTACATTACCGCATTTTAACTTCTTTAAGTATTACTTGGTTGGTAATTGCCCTATTCAGAAAACAAAAATTAAAAGAAGATATTGCTCGATTAAAGGGCCTAGACACCAAACAACGTAAGCGCATTCTAGCACTCACACTAGTGGCTGGGGTATTGGTTACCGCCAATTGGTTCACCTTTATTTATGCCGTAAATCATGTGAGTTTAACATCGGCAGCATTTGCGTATATGGTATGCCCGCTATTAACAGCCATGGGCGGTTTTATCCTCTTAAAAGAACACCTTACACCCATTAAACTTATAGCCATTGGTATTGCTTTAATTAGTATTTTAATTTTAGCACAGGGCTCCCTAAGAGATGTGTGGTGGTCGGTATTAATTGCCAGTTTATATGCCGGCTACCTGCTTATACAACGAGTAGTAGTAGAGATAGATAAATTTAATATGTTGGGAGTACAGCTCATTTTATCTACCCTAATCATGCTCCCCTTCTTTTTTTATCACCATGCTAGTTTTCCGTGGGATGCTCACTTTTGGGCAGTGATAGTAGTAATTTCGGTAGTATTTACCATTATTCCGCTCTTCTTAAGCCTATATTCGCTTATTGGATTACCCTCTTCTACCATGGGAATTCTCATATACGCCAACCCATTAGTTGCTTTTGCCGTAGCTATTTTCTATTTTAAAGAGTCAATAAACCAACAACAACTACTAGCCTATTTATTACTCTTACTAGCCGTAATTGTATTTAACTGGGCATTACTTGCTAGTTTATTGTCCAAGTACAAAAAACAAGCATCTTAACCGGAAGACATGCATAAACTAAGTACTCCCATAGAGTACCTAAAAGGTGTAGGACCACAACGAGGAGAACTCCTTAAAAAGGAGTTGGGTATCTATACCTATGCCGATTTACTGCAGCAGTACCCTTTCCGATACATTGATCGTACTCGATTTTACAAAGTAAACCAACTAAACGCCGAGCTACCGCATGTGCAAGTGTTGGCCCGAGTACTGAGTAAAACCATCATTGGCGAAAAGAGAACAAAGCGTTTAGTAGTGGAGTTAAAAGACGATACCGGCACCTTCGAAACGGTATGGTTTCAATCTATTAAATGGTTTGAACGCAACATACAAATAGGCTCGGTATATGTGGTTTTTGGCAAACCCACGGTATTTAACGGACGCATATCATTATCGCACCCCGAAATAGAAGTGTACAACCCGCAGGCCAAAAAACAAGGAAATTTACACCTACAACCAGTTTATTCGTCTACCGAGAAATTAAAACTAGCCAATTTAGATACCAAAGGATTACAGCGCTTGCAAGTAGCTGTCTTAGAAAGCTGTATTAACGAAGTAGAAGAAAATCTTCCGGCATACCTCCTGAAAGAGCATCAACTTATAGGTCTGAAACAAGCCCTCATTAACATTCATTTCCCAGAAGATGCCCAACAGTTGGCCAGTGCGCAAAAACGAATAAAATTTGATGAACTATTTTTCATCCAACTAAAAATTCTAAAAAACAAACTAGTGCGAAGCCGGAAATTTAAAGGTGTTTTGTTTGAAGAAGTAGGTGAAAAATTCAACACATTTTACAGCAGTAAGCTACCGTTTAAGCTTACCGAATCACAAAAACGAGTACTCAAAGAAATTCGCTTAGATACCCAGAGAGGGGTTCAAATGAACCGTTTGCTACAAGGAGATGTAGGCAGTGGGAAAACCATCGTAGCCTTAATGACCATGCTATTGGCCATTGATAATGGCTATCAAGCTTGCTTAATGGCTCCAACCGAAATTTTAGCCCGGCAGCATTTTAGCTCTCTAAAAGAATTGGTTGGCGACGGATTAGTAACCATTGAAATCCTCACCGGATCGGTAAAAGCCAAACAACGGAAAAGCATTCACGAAGGCCTTGAAAATGGTCAAATTGATATTTTAATTGGCACCCATGCCCTTATTGAAGAAGTGGTTCAGTTTAAAAATTTAGGCTTAGTGGTAATTGATGAGCAACACCGTTTCGGAGTAGAACAACGAGCCAAATTATGGAAAAAGAGTGTGGTACCGCCCCACGTGTTGGTAATGACTGCCACCCCCATACCCCGAACCTTAGCCATGACCCTTTATGGAGATTTAGATGTTTCGGTGATTAACGAATTACCCCGGGGGCGCAAACCTATTGAAACCCGTCACTTTTACGAGAGCCAACGCTTACGCATGTTCGGGTTTATGCGGGAGGAAATTGCAAAGGGCCGACAGGTATACATCGTATATCCCCTAATTAAGGAAAGTGAAAAACTAGATCTTTTACACTTAGAGGCAGGCATTGAGTCTATAAGCCAAGAGTTTCCCCTACCCGATTACCGCATAAGTATTGTGCACGGAAAATTAGCTGCTGCCGACAAAGAATTTGAAATGCAACGCTTCGTAAAAGGGCAAACCCAAATAATGGTAGCTACTACAGTAATTGAAGTGGGCGTAAATGTACCCAATGCCAGCGTCATGATTATCGAAAACGCCGAACGTTTTGGACTATCGCAATTACACCAACTTAGGGGCCGGGTAGGTAGAGGAGCCGAGCAATCGTATTGCATTCTCATGTCGGGGAATAAGCTAAGCAACGATGCTAAGCTACGCTTAGACACCATGGTACGCACCACCGATGGCTTTGAGATTTCGGAAATTGACCTGCAATTACGTGGGCCCGGCGATATTGAAGGAACCCAGCAAAGTGGCGTATTAGATTTAAAACTAGCCAACATTAGCCAAGACCAAGCCCTATTACAAGAGGCCCGGCAAGCAGTTATCCAGCTTTACGTAAACGACCCCGATTTACAAAAGCCCGAAAATGCATTACTCAGAATTTATTTCGAACAAAAAAACCCGGGTATTACTTGGGATAAAATATCCTAAGATTACTGTCTAAAAAAATTACATTTGTTAAAACACTAAACATATGAAAGTAGTAAAACTTCTTGTTGCACTAGTACTAGTAAGTACTAGCACTTTTGCCCAATCGGCCGATTCTATTTTTCTTCGTAAAGTATACGACGAGGCCTTAGTAAACGGAAAAGCTTATCAAAATCTTAACTATTTGTGCAAGCAAATTGGTGCCCGTTTAAGCGGATCGCCACAAGCACAAAAAGCGGTTGATTGGACAAAAAAACTAATGGAAGGCTATGGTTTTGACCGAGTGTATTTACAAGAAGTAGTGGTACCCCACTGGGTAAGAGGCGCCAAAGAAAGCGCCTATATTCAGGTAGGTAAACAAAAAATACCGGTGCCTATAGCTGCCCTAGGTGGTTCAATAGCTACCGAAAAAGAAGGCTTACGTGCCGAAGTAATAGAAGTACAAAGTTTAGAAGAGTTAAAAGCATTGGGCGAAACGGCCGTAGCAGGGAAAATTGTATTCTTTAACCGAGCATTTGATCCTAAACCTATTCAAACTGAAGTATCGTACGGCAAGGCTGGCGACCAACGCAACCAAGGCCCGGCTCTAGCAGCCAAACTAGGTGCAGCGGGAGCAATTGTGCGTTCGCTCACCGAAAGTTTAGACGATTACCCACATACCGGTGCTACCCATTACGAAGAAAATGGAAACAAAATTCCGGCCGCAGCCATTTCTACCAAAGGCGCCAACGAGTTAAGCCGTTTGTTAAAATTAAAATCGGCCACGCCGGTTCAGTTTTTCTTCAAACAAAGTTGCGAAACCCTACCCGATGTGCTTTCCTACAATGTAATTGGAGAAATGAAAGGAAGCAGCAATCCAGATGAAATTATTAGCATTGGAGGCCACCTAGATTCATGGGATTTAGCCGAAGGTGCCCACGACGATGGCACCGGTGTCATGCAATCTATAGAGGTGCTGCGCATTCTAAAAACCGTAGGTTACCAACCGAAACACACCATTAGAGCGGTTCTCTTTATGAACGAAGAAAACGGCTTAAAAGGCGGCCTAAAATATGCCGAACTAGCCAAAATAACTGGCGAAAAACACCTAGCCGCCCTCGAATCAGATGGGGGTGGTTTTACCCCTCGTGGCTTTGGCATTAGCGCACCAATTGCGGTATTTAACAAAGCAAAAAGCGATTGGGAGAAATTATTCGAGCCCTATGATGCCGACCGCCTTACCCTAGGTGGGGGCGGTGCCGATATTGGCCCATTAAAAACAGCGTCGCCAAACGTGGTATTAATTGGGTTTAAAGCAGATTCGCAACGCTATTTCGATGTACACCACACCCCGAACGATGTGTTCGAAAATGTAAATAAAAGAGAGTTAGAATTGGGTGCAGCAGCAATGGCGGGCTTGGTATATTTAATTGATCAAAACGGATTTAAATTTTAACACTTGGTCAAAACCGATCCCTATAGCGCCTTACGTTTCCCTGAATTTCGGGCCTATGTAGGTATGCGTTTCTTTCTCACATTTGCCTACCAAATACAAGCCGTAATTATTGGCTGGCACATGTATCAATTAACTAAAGATCCACTTTCTTTAGGCTTAATTGGATTAACAGAAGCCATTCCGGCCATTACCATTTCTTTATACGGAGGCTATTTGGCCGATAAATCGGATAAGAAAAAACTATTGGCCTGGGTAATTGCCGCCATGACCCTTTGTTCTGCCGTATTGCTAGTGGTTACCTCTCCACTTTTAGCCGGCTACCTAAGCAAACACGCCATTATTGCCACCATTTACCTTATGATTTTAGGAATTGGTATTGCCCGAGGATTTTTTTCGCCAACCGCATTCTCTTTAATGGCCCAAATAGTACCCAAAGAACACTTAGCAAATTCTTCCACTTGGAATAGTTCCAGCTGGCAAATAGGCACCATTGTTGGTCCGGCTGTTGGAGGCCTTTTATACGGTTTTAGTGGCGTAAGCACCTGCTTTAGTGTAGTATTTCTATTTATGTTGGTAGCCTTGGCCTGTACCCTGTTTATTGAGAATAAACCACCTCAGTTTATACCAAAACAGCATATTTTCGATAGCCTTAAAGAGGGCATTCAGTTTGTATTTAAAAGCCGCATGCTCTTAGGCGCTCTTAGTTTAGACTTATTTTCGGTGTTTTTTGGCGGAGCAGTAGCCCTCATGCCAATTTTTGCGAATGATATTTTAAAAGTTGGGCCCGAAGGTTTGGGCTTTTTACGGGCAGCACCTGCCGTTGGAGCCGTACTTACCATGTTACTCATGACCCGCTATTCGCCCATGAACAAACCTTGGAGAAACCTACTCTTAGCAGTTACAGGATTCGGAATTAGCATCATTTGCTTCGGGCTTTCGCGTAATTTTTACCTCTCCTTGGTTATTTTATTCTTCGAAGGGGCCTTTGATAGTGTGAGTGTAATTATCCGCTCCACTATCTTACAAATTCTCACCCCCGACGAAATGCGTGGACGAGTAGCCGCCGTAAACTCCATGTTTATTGGTTCTTCTAACGAAATTGGAGCTTTTGAATCGGGGCTTACTGCCCGTTTAATGGGGGCCATACCATCGGTACTATTTGGCGGCACCATGACCCTCTGTGTGGTAGGCTTTACCTATTTAAAAACCAAACGATTGGTACCCTTGAACCTCAAACAAATTAATCCTCATTAGTTCTTAAGAGGCTTTTTACTAATCGTTCCATCGGCAGAAAACTGTAGTTTAGTTTCAGGAATATCGCTCTGCGTAAGTTCTTTTAGTAACTGAAAAGCTTTTCCCGAAGTATCTATACGTAAATGCATAGTTTCTTGCTGAACGATAGACGTAACTTTAGCAGAAATAAACTCTCCCTTTTCATTAATGTTTAGGGCTAAGAGTGGGGCCACCCCATTTGGGCCATCTAAATTAAACATGCCATAGGTGCAAAAATTTCCTAAACTATACGCTATAAATCGGTTTTTGTACAAGTCAACCGCTCGGGTAACATGCGGACCACTGCCCAATACCACATCGGCACCGGCATCAATAGCCATACGTGCAAAAGCGTAGGCATTCCCTCTATTTTCACCATAAAAATATTCGTTCGTTCGGTTAATATGCTGAAATTTTGAACCTTCTCCACCACCATGAAAATACACCACTACAATATCACTTAGCTTTTTTAACTCGGCAATGCGCTTTTTTGCAGCAGCCCAATCATGCAAAGAAGCCGTTCCCTCATTGGGCGCAAAGGCACAAATAGCATACTTCACGCCATTTTTTACGTACACCGTATACGGGTGCGATTGAAAACCCGCAAACTGAATGCCGGCATCGCTCAACGTTTTAGCCGTTTGGCTACGTCCCAGTTCATTAAAATCGCCCGAATGGTTATTGGCTACACTAAGCACATCAAAACCGGCATCTTGCAAATGGCTTACATAACGCTCAGGCATGCGAAAAGCATAACACGCCTTACTGTTTTTACATTTATCGCTCTGGCCCTCATCCAAAAACACACCCTCTAAATTTCCAAAAGTTAAATCGGCAGTACGTAGCAGAGGCAATACTGCTTTAAAACTTCCTTTCCCATCGTCCGGGGGCAAAATGGGGCTAGGAAAAGCAGAGCCCATCATAATATCGCCTACCGCCACAATACGCAAGGTATCCGGATGTGCTAGCAAAATCTGGAACGGGACAAGCAAAACGTATAAGAGGAAGAAAAGCCGTTTCATGGGGTTAAAAATAAAAAAATCTTGCGGCAGGCAAGATTTGCAATTAAAAACGATCAGGGATAGACGTTTATTCTATAGGGGTATTTAAACGACCGCCTTTATAAAAATAGCGTTTGTAATAAGGTTCGTCTAAATTACTCAGTACCACACCACGGCTAGAGGAGGCATGTGCAAATCGATTATTACCCAGGTAAATACCTACGTGCGTAATACTGCGGCTATTTATCTTAAAAAACACCAAATCTCCCTCTTTCAATTCTTCGCGACTTACCGGGGTAGACATGCTAAAAATCTCTCTAGAGTTACGTTGAATAACGGTATTAAATACTTTCGAGTAAATCTCCTTGGTAAAAGCCGAGCAGTCTATTCCTTTACGGCTAGCTCCGCCAAAGCGGTAAGGAGTACCGATCCAATCGTATACGAATTGGTATAACTTTAAATTAGATGTTGCAGATAAAGCAACTCCCATCACCTGCGAAAAATAGTCGGAAAGTAAATTATCCGGATCTTCTGTTTTTACCGGCTCCTTTTTAGCCACGGTAGTTTGGGCCTGCGCAGAAGCAAATAAAGCAGTGAAAATGAAAATTGTTAATATCTTTTTACTCATAAGCTAGGGCTTATTTTCGGGTTTAATATGTGTTAAATACTTGTGAATTAACACATTCTAACGATGCAAAGATAGCGTTATTTTACAAGATACGCAATAAAGTTCTACTTTTTAACATTTTTTCACATTTAGAAGAGCCCGAAAAAATGCGTGTAAACAACACAATAACTCTTCTTTTTTCTGTAAGATATGATTAGATTTGTCATCCTTTTAAAACGATATATACAAGAGAATGAGTTCAGTAGAAATTACGAAAGATACCTATCTCCAATGGTACGAATCGATGCTTTTGATGAGAAAGTTCGAGGAGAAAGCCGGACAATTGTACGGACAACAAAAAATTAGAGGCTTTTGCCACTTATATATCGGACAAGAAGCCGTAATGGCTGGTGCGATGTCGGTATTGGGTCCCCAGGATTCGATGATTACCGCTTACCGCGAACACGCTCATGCTATTGCAAGAGGCATGTCGGCCAACGAAATTATGGCCGAATTGTATGGCAAGGCAACCGGTTGCTCTAAAGGTAAAGGTGGTTCTATGCACATGTTTAGCAAGGAGTTGGGCTTATACGGTGGGCACGGTATTGTGGGTGGACAAATTCCTTTAGGTGCAGGTATTGCTTTCGCCGAAAAATATAAAGGTACCACCAACGTAAACGTATGCTATATGGGCGATGGTGCTGTACGTCAGGGAGCCCTAAACGAAGCCTTTAATATGGCTATGTTATGGAAATTACCAGTAGTATTTGTGTGCGAAAACAATGGATACGCTATGGGTACTTCGGTAGCTCGTACCACCAATATGTTAGATATTTACAAAATTGGTTTAGGTTTTGATATGCCTTGCGCTCCGGTTGATGGAATGGATCCGGTAGCGGTACACAACGCCATGGACGAAGCGGTTAGCCGTGCTCGTAGAGGCGAAGGCCCTACGTTCTTAGAAATGCGCACCTATCGCTATAAAGGACACTCCATGTCTGATCCGGCGAAATACCGCAGCAAAGAAGAAGTAGAAGAATACAAAGCCAAAGACCCTATAGAAAGTGTAAAAGAAACCATTCTTCGTAAAAAATATGCTAACGAAGCTTGGATTGAAGAAATAAACGAAAAAGTAAAAGCGATTGTAGACGAATCGGTGCGCTTTGCAGAAGAATCTCCATGGCCAGAAGCTCAGGAGTTATATACCGATGTATACGCACAGGGAGATTATCCTTTTATTCGCGATTAGTTTACCTTAAATCAAAAAAATATGGCTGAAGTAGTGCGCATGCCCAAAATGAGCGACACCATGACCGAAGGGGTGATTGCTAAATGGCATAAAAAAGTGGGTGATAAAATCAACTCTGGCGATTTAGTTGCCGAAGTAGAAACCGACAAGGCAACCATGGATTTCGAATCTTTCCAAGAAGGTACCTTACTGTATGTAGGTATCCCCGAAGGGCAGGCGGCTCCCGTTGATTCGGTTATTGCTGTTATTGGCGCCCCGGGCGAAGATTACCAAGCATTATTAGGTGCTAGTGCTGCTCCGGCGGCCGAGAAACCAGCTCCAGTTACTTCAGAGTCTGCCCCAGTTGCCGCGGCACCTGTCGCTAGCGCAAGCCCAGAATCATTGGGTGCTACCGTTATCCGAATGCCCTTATTAAGCGATACCATGAAAGAAGGGGTAATTGCAGAATGGCACAAAAAAGTAGGTGATAAAGTAAAAAGCGACGATGCCTTGGCCGACGTGGAAACCGATAAAGCAACCATGGAGGTTACTGCCTATGCCGAAGGAACT
>JBJTNJ010000102.1:0-23584 GCA_046074005.1 Sphingobacteriaceae bacterium | reverse complement strand
CGTATTTTCTTTTTAAGCCTGTTTAATGTGATTTTAATAGGTTTCCAAGCCTGGCTAGGTTCTATTGTGGTGTCTACTAATTTACTAGCTTGGGTAGTAACGGTTCATATGTTAGTGGCTTTGGCCATTATCGCCATTAGTATGTATACCTATTACGATGCTAAGAATTATCAGAAAGGTTCTTTTCCGATAGATCGAAAAGTGAAAATTCTTTCTTTTTTGGTGTTTGCACTTACCATTTTACAAATTGTACTCGGTACCGAAGTGCGTGAGCAAATAGATGCCATTGCCTCTTTAATGAATAATGCCGGACGGGAACTTTGGGTAGATAAGGCCGACTTATTTAAAATTCACCGAAGTTTAAGCATATTAGCATTTACCCTTAACATTGCCTTAGCAATAAGCTTGTATAAAAAATATGCAGCCAAATCTCCAGCATTGTGGGCAATTAATTTCAGTATCTTTTTTATTGGTGCACAATTAGTTTTAGGTATTTCCCTGGCGTATTTTGCCTTGCCTCCGGCAGCTCAAGCACTTCATATACTATGTGCTAGTTTATTGTTTGGCGCTCAATTTTACTTACTATTAAGTCTAGGTAAAAGTGATCGAAAAGAAGAGGAGGGAGTGCATGCCTAAGTTCTTGTCAGATTTTGCCAAGTTGGTAAAACTTCGCTTAAGCTTTTTAGTCGTATTCTCAGCTTCTATCTCTTTTTTAATAGGGAGTAAAGAGCAAGGTTTTGTAAACTGGACCAACTGGGCTTTATTAACCCTAGGTGGTTTTTTGGTAACCGCTGCCGCCAATGGCTTCAACGAGATTATAGAGAAAGATTTAGACAAATTAATGAAACGTACGTCCGATCGGCCCATTCCGGCCGGCCGAATGACTACAGGCCAAGCCCTCGTACTCAGTATTTTCATGAGTATTTTAGGCACTTTGGTATTGGTAAAGCTCAATTTCTTAACCGGCATACTTTCTGTATTCTCTATCTTTTTTTATGCCTTTATTTATACGCCCATGAAACGAAAATCGCCTATTGCGGTGTTTCTTGGCGCTATACCCGGGGCCTTACCGCCACTTATTGGCTACTTTGCTGCATTTGAGCACCCAGCTATTTCATGGACACCCGTTATTTTGTTTTTAGTGCAGTTTATGTGGCAGTTCCCACATTTTTGGTCTATAGCTTGGGTATTAGATGAAGATTATAAAAAGGCAGGCTTTCGATTGTTACCCACTACTAAACCCGATAAAGCTAGCGCCTTGGTAATTTTACTTACTACCATTGTGCTTATTCCGGTAAGCTTTATGCCCACGCTGTACCATATTGGCGGCTACGGTATTGGACTTGTTTCACTAGTAGCGGATCTTTATTTCTTATACACTGCTATTCACTTGTACAAGCATCTAGATATTGCATCGGCACGACGCATGATGTATGTCTCTTTTGTATATTTGCCTCTTGTACAGGTAGGCTTATTACTAGACTTTATTTCTTAATTTTTATACATGGCTCCACTAACCGAACAAGATAGAATCAATTTTAAGGCTAAAAAGTTTTTAGTTTGGCTATTTGTAATTTCCTCTTTCATGCTTTTTGCGGCATTAACCAGCGGGTTTATTGTATATACCGGCGGAAGTGTAGATAGAGGCCTAAAAATTATCTTACCCGAGGCTTTTAAATTAAGTACTGCACTTATTGTGTTGAGCAGCATTACTATGCATATGGCCTACCTATCGGCCAAAGGCCTGCAGTTCAATCGTCAGAAAGTATATTTACTCCTTACCCTTGTGTTGGGTATTGGCTTTTTTGCGTTGCAACTTTCCGCATGGAAAACACTCATTAGTCAAGGTGTTTATTTTGTAAATACGAATGCCTCCCAGTCATTTATTTACGTATTTACCGGGGGGCATTTGGTGCACGTACTTGCCGGTTTAATCCTAGTTTTTTCCGCTTGGTTGGGCAAGGCTAGAAACATTCCTCAAGCGAATAATTTATTCCGCTTAGAGGTGGCTGCCATCTTTTGGCATTTTATAGATATCCTATGGATTTATCTATATGTTTTCTTACTTTTGAACCAATAATTTTTAACAATAAAATTCTTACATGAGTACTAAGGTATCACCACTTGACCACGTAAAAACAGGCCCCTGGAATGGAGGCAAATCGCCATTTGATGTAGAATATGGCAAAATCATGATGTGGTTTTTCCTATTATCAGATGCGTTTACATTCTCGGCATTTTTGATTTATTATGGCGCACAGCGTTTTAGTAAACTTACTTGGCCAGATCCTGATCATGTATTTCAATCTATCCCTGGAATAGCAAACGAAGGATACCCTTTAGTATTTGTGGGTATTATGACCTTTATCTTAATTATGAGTTCGGTTACGATGGTATTGGCCGTAGAAGCCGGTCATCGTAAAGCGAAAAAAGAAGTAGTAACTTGGATGATTTGGACCATTGTAGGTGGTTTAATGTTCTTGGGTTGCCAAGCTATGGAGTGGACACACTTAAACCACGAAGGATTTTGGTGGGGTCGTTTCCCTGAAACCTATACCGGTGTAGATACTGTTGGCGCATTGCAATTTGCCAACTTATTTTTTACCATTACTGGTTTCCACGGGTTCCACGTATTTACTGGTGTAGTTATTAATTGTATTGTTTTAGGCATGGTTTTAAACAATACCTTCGAAAAACGAGGCTCTTACCTAATGGTAGAAAAAGTAGGCCTTTACTGGCACTTTGTAGACCTTGTTTGGGTTTTCGTATTCACTTTCTTTTATTTAGTATAATCTTAAAAAGCATATGTCGGCAGAACATTCAAATATTCATGCTCCTGAGCATGAAAGTATGACCAAAGGTAAAATTTGGCAAGTATTTTTTTACTTGCTAGGAATCACTGCACTTGAGTTTATTATTGCACTTTACTTAATCCCAAAAGGAATTGTTTCGCACGGTGTGGGTAACTTTGCCTATATCAGTTTAACCTTAGTAAAAGCATTTTATATCGTAGCTTATTTTATGCACCTTAAATTCGAGAAATTCGCATTTAAAGCAAGCATTATAGTTTCCCTAGTTTTTATCGTGTATTTCATTATTTTAATGCTAACAGAAGGTAGCTACATGCACCTTCACATGAATTAATGCAATTGCCAAAATTCACTACGAAGAAAATATTAATCCTGGTAACCATACTTGCGTTACCGGGATTTTTATATTGGATGCTAACCGAAAAAGGGAAAAATCGATATAAATCATTGCCATTTTTTGGGCCCAAGCAAGTAGCCACTACCTTTCACACCAAACGTGGGGTAAAAATACCAGATACACTGTACCATAATGTGCGTGATTTTAGTTTGCTCAGCCAAGATAGTGCAGCTTTTAACTTTCCGGCCAAAGCACACCGGATTTCGGTAGTAAACTTTTTTTACACTCGTTGCACCGTGTTTTGCACCAGCATGAACCAGCAGGTGCAACATTTGGCAAAAAAATACGAGCGTAACCCTCTGTTGCAGTTTGTGAGTATTTCGGTAGATGGTGCTTATGATACGCCCACGATATTGCGCAACTACCAGCAAACTACTGGCTTTCGTTCAGGTAATTGGACTCTTTTGAGTGGGCCGCAAGCCGAGGTTGCCGAATTGGCCAAGCAAAGCTTTTTGCTAGATGTATTGCCCGATCCTACTCAGGCTACTAATATTATTCATTCCTCGATGCTAGTTTTGTTAGACCCACAAAAACGCATAAGAGGCTATTACGATTCGTTAAGTAAAGAGCAGATGGAGAAATTAGACGACGAGCTAAAAGTGCTTATTAACGAAGAGTTAAGAACTAGAACCGATAGATAAAACTAAATTAGTAAGAACCATGACTGATAAAACCATTTTAAGACTTGTAACTGCTATTTCTATTTTTGTATTTGCTGTAGTAGTTATCTTAAATCGCAAGCTCATTCCGGTTACTATACCTACGCCAGCTTTTGTATATTTTTTACCTAAGCTAAATGCCATACTCAATGGTATGTGTTCGGTATTGTTGTTGCTATCGCTTTATTTTATCAAGAATAAAAACGTACCCATGCACAAAAGGCTGAATATACTCACCTTTTTGCTGTCGTCGGTATTTTTGGTTTCTTATATTTTATTCCACTATTTCGTAAAAGAAACCACTTTTGGAGGTGTTGGAACTATCCGTTATGTGTATTATACCATTCTCATTAGCCATATAATATTAGCGGCAGCCGTATTGCCCCTCGTGTTATTAAGCTTTAATAATGGATTGAAATTGCAGGTAGATAAGCACCGTAAATTGGTTCGTTGGACGTACCCAATTTGGTTATACGTAACTATTACCGGTGTGGTGGTTTACTTAATGATCTCACCTTACTATACCTTCTAATTCAATTTTAGGTATCTTTGTATATGAAATTGCTTAAACTAAGTTTTGCGTTTTTGGTATTTGCTTGCTTGTTTGCGGCTCCGCAGAAAAGTGCGGCACAATGTGCCATGTGTACTATGAATGCAGAAAATTCTGTAAAGAATGGAAACAAGCAGGGTGCCAGTTTAAATAATGGTATTCTATATTTGCTAGCCGCACCCTATTTGGCAATTGCCGGTGTGGGTTTGGTATGGTATAAAAAGTATCGACGTAAATTGGGGTAACCCAGTTGAACGAAGAGAAGTTAAACTTGAATTAACATACACATTTATGCTGCATGCCGCAACCTTAAATTTTCTGCAAGGGATTAATCAGCATAACAATCGGGAATGGTTTTTAGACCATAAGCCTGAGTTTGAAAAAGCCAAGCAAGATGTACACGAGTTTGCCGCCGAACTTATTAATGGCTTAGCGCAAATAGACCCCTTAATTCCTTCAGATTTAGATCCGAAATCTTGCGTAATGCGTATTTATCGCGATGTGCGTTTTAGTAAAGACAAACGCCCCTATAAAGAGAACTTTGCGGTAGCCATTTCTCCTAAAGGCAAAAATTTCGATGGCCCAGGCTATTATGTACACATTCATCCAGAGACTCCTTTTATTGCCGGAGGCTGTTGGATGCCCCAGCCCGATGAGTTAAAAGCTATACGTCAAGAAATTGATTATAATGGCGAAGAACTAAGAGAATTACTCTCAAATCCGCTATTTAAAAAATATTTTACTAGTTTAGATACTAGCGAAAAGTTAAAAACCGTTCCCAAAGGATATACGGTGGAGCATCCGGATATTGAGTTACTAAAGCTGAAAAGCTTTACCGCCCATCATCCAATTAGCCCCGAAACCTTGTGCAAAACCACTGCTACTCAAGAAATACTAGCGGTTTTTAAAGAAATTTATCCTTTAAGCGTTTTTCTAAGAAATGCCTTATCTTAACCTAAAATCACTCGATATGAAAAAGATCCTTTTGTTTGTATGTTGTATTGGCGCCCTTGCTGCACTAAATTCTTGTATGATTTTATCTACCAAAAAATACAATGCCTTGTTGGCACAACGAGATTCTTTATCGGTGGGTTGGGACCAATCGCAAATTAGAGTAGAAAATTTAGAACTTTCTGTAGACCGTTTAAAAGCAGATACCTCTCGTTTAAACAGACGTTTGGCTGATTTGCAGGCAAGATACCGCGGCTTAGATTCTAACTACACCGCCCTGCGTGATAACAGTTCTTCGGAAATTAAACGTTTAGCCGAAGACTTAAAAAAACGAGAAGCTCGTTTAATAGAAGTGGAAGAAATTTTGAAAAAACGTGACCAAGCAACCAATGCACTGAAAGAAAAATTACAAAAAGCCTTATTAGGGTTCCAACAAAATGGCCTTTCGGTAGAAATACGAAACGGCAAAGTATACGTATCTCTTACGGATAAATTATTGTTTGATACCGGCAGTATTGTAATTGATGAAAAAGGAGAGCAAGCGCTTAAAGCACTAGCTAAAGTATTAAAAACCCAACCCGAAATTAATATTTCGGTAGAAGGCCATACCGACAATCAGAAAGTAAATAACCTTGGTCAAATTAAAGACAATTGGGATTTGAGTGTATTGCGTGCCACTTCGGTAGTGCGTTACCTCACCGATACCGAAAAAATTGAAAATAGCCGTATTACTGCTACGGGTAAGGGAGAATATCAGCCAATTGCCGAGGGTACTACTCCGGAGGTTCGTAGTCGTAATCGTCGTATAGAAATTGTGCTCTCTCCAAAATTAGACGAGCTCTATCAATTGATAAAATAAAATAGTTAAACAAGGGTGGTATTAAAATACACACCCTTGTTTACTTTTTGTGCCAAGGCATCTTGTAGCACCAATATTGCTACCTCATATAAGTGATAGGTTTCTACATCTGTAAGTGTATAGTTAGTTAAGAGGGGCGCTTTTTCCAAGTGCATCTTTACCCAATGTAAGCTCTGTTGTAGTTCAGCAGTATGTTTAATTACTCCCGCTGTTGCCGACATTTTTTCTTGCAAACACGAGCGCTCTAGTTTTTTTATCGTAGGATTATTACATACCAGTACTTGGGTATTTATCTTTTTTGTAAATCTCTCCGCAATATGGTAGGCAGCATATTTTCCAAATGCTAAGGCCTCTAAAAGTGAGTTGGAAGCTAAGCGGTTAGCGCCATGTACACCGGTATGAGCACATTCTCCAATTGCGTACAGTTTGGATACCCGAGTTTGTCCGAATTGATTTACGGCAATGCCGCCACATAAATAATGTTGAGTTGGTCTCACGGGTATCCATTGGGTAAGTACATCAATTTTTACTAAATTTTTGCAGGCCCTGACAATTCCCGGAAAATGAGATAAGAGTTGCTTTTTGGGAATATTGGTTGCATCTAGGTACACGTGTTCGCTCTGTTGTAGGGCCATTTCTGTACAAATGGCTCTTGATACGCTATCTCGAGGAGCCAAGTCTTTGCGTTCATCATAACGATCCATAAAAGCTTCGCCATTTTTGTTACGTAAAACAGCCCCCGCCCCTCGTAAAGCTTCGGTAATTAAATAATTTATGGGTGCCGAACTATGTAAACCGGTGGGGTGAAATTGAATATACGACAACTTTTCGAGTGATGCGCCTAAACGGTGTGCAAAAAAGAGGAGATCGCCGGTGGCTGATTTTTGGTTGGTGCTATGAGCGTATAACATGCCAATACCTCCTCCGGCAAAAACTAAATAAGAACAGTAAAAGGCTATTTTTTCGGCTGTTTTGCTATTCCATAGTAAGACGCAAAATCCGCCATTGCTTAATTTCTCTACATGTATAAGGGCTTGATTTTCTAAAAAAGACACTCCTTGTAAGCGCTTAAATTGCTTATCCAGCACTCGTTGAAGTTCTCCGCCGCTAGCATCTTTTTTATGCCAAATTCTAGAATAGGAATGCCCCCCTTCTCTAGCTAAATCTGGCTTACCAGTTTGCGTGGTATCAAAGGAGATTCCCCACGATTGTAAATCGGTAATTATTGCCGGAGCCTCACGGATGACCTTTTCTACTATGGAACGTTTGTTGCTAAATGCCCCGGCCGTTAAGGTGTCTTGTATGTGAGATTCAATAGAATCTTCGGGAAGATAAACGGAGGCAATACCGCCTTGGGCCCAAGCCGTATTCGTTTCGTCTATGTTGCCTTTACAACAGAGCCCAACCTGTGTGCTAGAGAATTGTGCGCCCATGGCTTGCTTTAGATAGGAGCAAAAGGATAACCCTGCAGCTCCCGAGCCCACCACTAATATGTCAAACGATTTCATTATTTAATAGATAGCATATTAGTTAAAGCTTTTAATGCTCCAATTTGTATAGCGGGCTCTATAGTAATCTTGGGTAATTCGTATTGTAAGCAATTGTATACTTTTTCCAACGTATTCATTTTCATATAGGGGCACTCCGAGCAGGCACACGTATTTCGTTCTACCGAAGGTGCAGGGATGAGGGTTTTGTTAGGTGCAGCTTCCTGCATTTTATGTAAAATACCTGCTTCTGTGGCTACAATAAAACTGGTATGTTCAGATTGTACTACATACTCAATTAGGGCGTTTGTAGAGCCAATAAAGTCTGCCTTTGTTAAAATTTCGCTGGAACATTCAGGATGAGCAATCAACACAGCTTGCGGGTGGGCATCCATCAACTCTTCTAATTTTTCTAGAGATATATTTATATGCACAATGCACGCCCCCTCCCATAAAATGAGCTTGCGCCCAGTTATTCTTTGAACGTATACTCCCAGATTTTTGTCGGGAGCAAAAATAATATCTCGATGAGGTGGCAAGGCCTTTACAATTTTTGCCGCATTAGAAGAAGTACAAATATAGTCGCTCATTGCCTTAATAGCCGCCGAACTATTAATGTAACTTACCACTAGGGCGTTGGGGTGTAATTGTTTAAAAGCCCAAAAATCTGCCTCAGTCACAGAGTCAGCAAGGGAGCATCCTGCATTTAAATCTGGGATGAGTACGATTGTATTCGGGTTTAAAATTTTAGCCGTTTCGGCCATAAAATGTACGCCACAAAATACAATAATATCTGCCTTTACCTCTTTAGATGCTTGTGCTAGAGCAAGGCTATCCCCCACAAAATCTGCAATGGTTTGAATACTAGCCGGTACGTAATAATGGGCCAATATGATAGCATTTTTTGCCTTCTTTAGTGTCGCAATTTCATGCTTTAAATCGATATCTTCGGGTACCGAACGGCTTATATAGCCTATTTTTTCTATTTCGTTAGTGAATAACATCTTCGTTTATTTTCAGAGAAATATCTACCGATTCAACATGGTGCGTTAAATTACCAATGGATAGATAATCCACGCCGCTCTGGGCATATTCTACTACGTTCATTTCGTTAATTCCGCCCGATGCTTCTAGTTTTCTATGTTTATGGTTCTGTGCCACTAGTTTCTTTAATTCTGCAGGTGTAAAGTTGTCGACCAAAATGCGGTCTATCTCATCGAATTTAGCTGCAATGCTAAACTCCTCTTCATTTTTAACCTCAATAATGATGGGTAGCTCTAATTGATGTTGGGTGCTATACTTTAAGCAATTTTCTATGGCCAAGTGAATGCCTCCCGCTGCTGCAATGTGATTGTCTTTTATCAAAATCATATCGTCTAAGCCCATTCGGTGGTTGCTGCCACCGCCAATGCGTACTGCCCGTTTTTCGCAAATTCTGAAGTTAGGAGTTGTTTTACGGGTATCGAGAATGATGGTACCATAGGGTTTTACTAAGGCCACCAAACGTGCTGTTTTGGTGGCAATACCACTCATGCGTTGCAGTATGTTCAGCAGAAGTCGTTCGGCTTTTAATATGGAATGTATGCTTCCGATAATGCTGCCAATAATTTGGTTTTCGAGAATGCTATCTCCGTCTTTTACGAGCCAATTGCAATTTAAAGAAGGGTCTATGGTAACGCAAACTTGCTCCGCTATTTCAAGACCCGCAATGGTACAGGGAGCCTTTACCAGACATACTGCTCTGGCTTGTTGCAGGGTAGGAAGTACGGCTAAGGAACTAATATCTCCTTTGCCAATATCTTCTTTTATAGCCAGACGTATACATTCGGAGAGGGAAATCATAACTAGCGTTTCTGGTAATCAGATCGCTATTTGTAGAAAATTTCGGGGCTTGTAATTAAAATGGGCTCGAAAATTCTGTAAATGAGGGCAATCTGTTATCTTTTTCCGATAGTAGTAATTGATTTAGCGGTAAAGCCCAATCAATTGCTAATGTGGAATCATTATAGCAAACGCCAATTTCGGCCGCTTTGTTGTACAAACCACCACTTACCTTATAGCTAAAAATAGTATCATTGGCTAGGGTAATAAATCCGTGTAAAAAGCCTGGCGGAATCCAGAGCATAGTTTTGTTTTCTCCACTTAAGTGAATGGAGAAATGTTGCCCGTAGCTGGGAGAATTTTTCCGAATATCTACCGCTACGTCTACTACGTCGCCTTGTATTACCCGCACTAATTTTCCCTGCGCAAAAGGAGGAGCTTGGGCATGTAAGCCACGTAGGGTGCCCTTTTGAGAGAGCGATTGGTTGTCTTGTACAAAATTGGCAGAGATGCCTGCTTTTTCAAAAGCTTCTTGGTTATAACTTTCGTAAAAATAGCCGCGTTCATCGGCAAATACTTGCGGTTTAATTACGTAAAGTCCAGATATAGGGGTTTGGCTAAATTCCATTTATGCTTTCCATTAATGATCGATAAGCCACAAATTTATTCTCAAACTGAGCCAAGCCTTTAGCTTGTAAGATAGGAGCAAACTCCGCCTGGTAGCGGTGGTATTGCTCTAGTGTGTCGGCAATATACTGCATGCAATAGGTTACCCCTTCGTTTGGCGAATCTAACACTTTGAGCATGCGATTGGCGCTAAAACAGCCCGTAGCCATTACCTCGGCTATGTGTTCTGTATGCATCCAATTTAACCAATCTGCTTCTATATCGCTATCTAAAATAAGCGTTACGTTGTACAAAATCATGCTACTAATATACGTATTTACACAAAAGCAGTTATGATTTTCGGCAAACATGTAGTGCATTTGTTACCTTGAAAAATAGTTCATTTTAGTAAATTACACCAGCTAAATTAGGTAGCACCATAGATGAGACGTATTGTAAAGCAATTTTTCTTTTTTGCGCTTTTAGCAGGCCTATTCGCTTGTTCGGGAGGAGGAGAGGTACGTCAAATTCCGATCGAAGATTTTTTTAAAAATCCCGAAAAAACGGCCTTTAAGCTTTCGCCCGATGGCCAATACATAGCGTACTTACAGCCCTATAAAAATCGCTTAAATATGTATGTTCGCAAGCTGGATGAAGAAAAAGCACTGCGGGTAAGTTCGGGTGCAGACCGGAATATTTCTAATTTTTATTGGGCCAATAACCAGCAACTTTTGTATTTAAAAGATAATGATGGCGATGAGAACAGGCGCCTCTATGCGGTAAACAGAGATGGAGGGAAAACCCGCCTGCTCATACCCGATGCGAAGGTGCGGGTGCGTATTATTAGCGCCGACATTTTGCAAAAAAATGAAGTGCTTTTGGCACTTAATAAACGAGATTCTACCATTTTTGATGCGTATAGACTAAATATTGCTACCGGTGCACTCAAATTAGTGGCACAAAATCCCGGAAATATTACTGATTGGCTAGCAGATGCCAAAGGTCATTTACGTTTAGCCATGGCTAGCGATGGTGTAAACGAAACTACTTTATATCGGGCTACCGAAGCTGAACCTTTTAAGGCTTTGTTTACTACCAACTTTAAATCATCGGTGCGGCCTATAGGTTTTTGCCCAGAGAAGGATTGTTTATACGCACTATCTAACAGAGGGAGAGACAAAACCGCATTGGTGGAAATAGATTGCCGTACCGGTAAAGAAACCAAGGTTATTTTTAGTGCGTTAAACGTAGATGTGGGCGATGCGGAATATTCTACTCTGCATCAAAAAATTCGCTATGCTACCTACACTACCTGGAAAACCCATCGGGTATTCTTAGATGAAGAAAGCAAGCGTATTTTTGCCGATTTGAGTAAGAAATTACCAGCCACTGAAATACGGTTAAGCGGTACCAATGCCGCCGAAGACAAGTGGATTGTGCGCACCTTTACCGATAAAAATCCGGGAGCATTTTACTTATATCAAGTAAAAACAAAAACTTTAAGCCCCTTGGCAGTTATTAATACGGCCATACACCCTGATGAATTGTGCGCCATGAAACCAATTGCCTATACCGCCTCCGATGGACAGGTTTTGCAAGGCTACCTTACCTTGCCAAAAGGTAAAAGTCCCAAAAACTTACCTCTGGTGGTATTGCCCCATGGTGGCCCTGGTGCCCGTAACGCCTGGACTTATAATGCCGAAGTTCAGTTTTTAGCCAATAGAGGCTATGCGGTATTTCAGGTAAATTATAGAGGCTCATCGGGCTATGGTAAAAAGTTTTGGACAGCCGGCTTTAAGCAATGGGGTAAACGTAGCCAATACGATATTACCGATGGGGTGCATTGGTTAATTAAAGAAGGTATTGCCGATCCTAAACGGGTAGGAATTTACGGCTTTAGTTTCGGGGGGTATTCGGCTCTTTGGGGACTGTGTTTTCAGCCTAAATTGTATGCCTGTGGCGCTTCATACTCTGGCTTGAGTAATTTATTCTCCTATTTAAAAGATATTCCACCTTATTATAAACCCTACCGTTTAATGTACGAGGAGATGGTGGGCAGCCCCGAGACCGATGCCGATTATTTCCGTCAAGTATCCCCAATTTTTCATACTGAAAATATAGTAGCCCCATTGTTGGTGGCCCAGGGGGCTAGAGATTCTAGAGTAAATAGTAACGAAACCGATCAGCTGGTTAAAGAGTTGCGAAAACGAGGAGTTTCTGTTACCTATTTGGTAAAGCAAAAGGAAGGTCACTTATTCAGAAACGTAGAAAATAGACTCGATTTTTACCGTCATTTAGAAGTGTTTTTAGCCAAACATTTACAAAACTAAGGCAAGGTGCATGGAACGCAGAAAGCCCATATACCGCAAAAACCTTTCTTTGATTATTACCTTCATGGTATTAATTACGGTATCGTTTATTGTAGCTATACTCTTGGCCTACAATTTCACCAAGAAGTATGTAGAGAACGAATTTGCTGCCGATAAAATTGAGGTGTTTGAGCGCACTATTCAGCCCTACACCAGTTTCTTTCAGCAAGGCATTCCGGAGATATCCTATTATCACGGCTACTTAGATTCCGCCTCCGCCGATAGCTATGCCCGCCGTTTAATTGCCCGCTACTCATTTATAGAAAAGGTAATTTTTTACGACACCGAAGTAAGCAACTGGCCTATAAACGATGGTATTAAAGCTGGCTATTTCTCGGTTCAGCCGAAAGCCATTTACCAAATTGGTCCTCAAGTGAGCAAAGCAGAACGGGTTGTTTTTACCAATAAGCACCCCAATACCCTGTCTTTAAAAACTGCCGATGAGTTTAATAAAATGGCTATTAAATTGAGTAAGTATGTAGAATCTGCAGATACCACGCAAGCGCCAAGCCCTGATGAAACCTTTGCCACTTTTTACAGCATTGATGCGAATAAAATAAGCTACTTAAATGTGCCCCGAAAAGAGGAATTGGCTATGTTTAAAAAGTTAATGCTTAGTAAGCAGCCAAAATCGCCGGTATTTGAGAAAGACCTGTTTACCTTTTACCTCAATCCCAAACATTTACGCTTGGTAAATATCCGGCCCGACTTGTACCAACAATTAAAAATTGTGCCACTTGTATTTGAGCCCTTAAGTACCGAAGGGGAGCAGCTTAGTACCGAAATAGCATTGCCTGGGGCATTCTCTGGCTATAAATTGTATTTTTCGTCGAGCCCAGCATTTTTAAAAATCGAAATATATCATCGATTTTTACCAATTTTTGGAGGCATCTTACTTATTTATGCCTTTTTATTACTCATTGCCTACCTTATTTACCGTAATCTGTTTATCAATCAGCAATTATTTAAACTGCAGTACGATTTTATTAATAATCTTACCCACGAGTTTAAAACGCCCCTTAGTGTAATTAAAGTTGCCGGTAACAACATTGGCAGTAGTCCTACTTTGAGCAATGTTGAGCGGAAACGTTATGCCACTATTTTAGATCAAGAGGCCGAAAAATTAAATACCTTAATGAATAAACTCTTAAGCTTTACACAGCTAGAGAATAAATCTATGACCTGGAAAGCAGAACGCATTGTGCTAGCCAATTTCTGCTCGACCATTACCCATGCCTTTTTATTAGATAAGCCCGGCTTTAAGCTGAGTGTAGATATTCAGGGAGTCACGGAAATTCAATCCGACCCCATTCTTCTGTCGAGTATTTTTAACAACCTGATGGATAATGCCTACAAATATTCTCCACCAGATAGGCAAGAACTGGCTATAGAAATAAAACAACAAGGAGACCAATTGGTATTCACTTTTAAAGATAAAGGCATTGGCATGACCAAGGCCGATGCTACCCATATTTTTAAAAAATTTTACCGAATAGAAAACCAATATAATCAACAAGGCAGTGTAGGCCTAGGCTTGGCATTCTGTAAAGAACTAGTTAATTTTATGAAGGGCGATATCACCGTGAAAAGCCAGCCCGGTAAAGGTTCAACATTTATAGTAAGCATTCCTTATACCCATTAATATGCAAAAGAAAATCACCATAGCGCTAGTAGAAGACGACGATAATTTACGCTTTTTGGTAAGCCATCGCTTAAAGGTAGAAGGCTACGAAGTGCTCGAAGCAGCCGACGGAAAGCAAGGCGAAGCCATGATAACTAGCTGCCAACCCGATATTGTGCTTTTAGATTGGATGTTACCAGAAAAGCAGGGTATTGAGGTATGCAGAGATTTGCGTAAAGCCGGCTACGATAAATTAATTATTATGATGACCGCCAAGGCGCAAGAAGTAGATAAAATTGATGCCTATGGGAGCGGAATTTCTGATTATGTGACTAAGCCTTTTAACATGGATTTATTGGTAACCATGATACAGAATAAGGTTACCTACTTTATTAATAATGAAAAAACTGAGGTACACACTTTTGGCGATATTGCTCATCACCCCAATGTGCACCTACTTTATAAAAACGATAAAAAAATAGAACTCACCATTCTAGAAAACCGCATTTTGCTGTATTTTTTAAAACATATAGGTCAAGTAGTAACCCGAGAAGAGCTTATGTTGCAGGTGTGGGGCTACCAAGCCGATGTAAATACCCGCACTCTTGATATGCACATTGTGCGCTTGCGCAAGAAAATTGAAACTGACCCCGAACAACCCCTTTATTTACAGACAGTACGGGGTGTGGGCTATAAATTTTTGGTAGATTAGCCAGCCTATACACAAACAACCCCTTTTATGAAAGTACACGTATTTCTAGCCTTTTTTATACTTGGTTTAATGGGGGCTAGCGCTCAGCAAAAACCAAACACCTATACGTACAGCAAGCAAATTTTTAGTTTGCAAACAGCCCAAGGCAGCCTAAGCATACGTCCTTACAGTGCTACCATTTTTAGAGTAGTTTATGGTCCGGCAAAGGCTACAACAGATACTACGGCGGTATTGGTGGGCAATGCTAAAACTGTAAAAATTAACATAAAAGAAAAGGCAAACAGCATTATCCTTACGAGTGATTCGCTCCAATTACGTGTAGATAAACAGAGCTTAGCAATAGCCATTCTGAATAAAAAGACGCAAGAAGTTTACACAAAAGGCACCGCCAATGCCCAGCAATTACAATTTAGTTTAGCTCCCCAAGAAGCCCTTTATGGAACCGGCTCCAGAGCCATTTCGCAAAACCGAAGAGGGTTTATGTTGCAGAATTATCACCAACCACACTATGGCTATAGTCTTGGCGAACAAAATTTAAATGTATCCATCCCCTTTATTATTTCTTCTAAAGGTTATGGCATTTATTTCGATAATATTGCGGCCGGTACATTCGATTTAGGTAGAACCAAAACAGATGAATTGCGCTACCTTACCGAGAGTGGCAGGGCATCTTATTTTATTATGACGGGTAGCAACGACCAATTGCTAGCCTCCTATACCTACTTAACCGGTAAGCAGCCTTTGCCTCCACGTTGGGCTTTGGGCTTTATACAATCTCGGTTCGGCTATAAATCTGCCACCGAAACCATTGAAACGGTTAAAAAAACCATCGCAGCAGGATACCCTATTGATGCTACCGTGTTAGATTTGTATTGGTATGGCGATGTAAAAACCATGGGCAACCACGCATGGCGTCGCGATTCTTTTCCTGAGCCGGAAAAAATGCTACATACCCTTAAAGATTTAGGTGTAAAAACCATTCTCATTACGCAAACTTTTGTAACCAAGCTCTCAGATAATTTTGCTACAGCTAGATCGGGCAATCTTTTAGCAAAAAATGCAAAAGGCGAAGATTATATTATTGAAGATTTTTGGGCCGGAGCGGCAGGTCTGGTAGATATATTTAAACCTAAGGCTCAACAGTATTTGTGGAACTTTTACCGTCAGCGAATTAATGAGGGGGTTGCCGGTTGGTGGTGCGATTTGGGCGAACCAGAGAAACACCCGGATGAGGTAGTGCACAGCATTGGTAAGGCCAGAGATGTACACAGCATTTATCCGCTAACTTGGGCCAAAACTATTTACGAAGGCTATCAAAAAGATTTTCCCGAGCAGCGGGTATTTAACTTGGCCCGTTCGGGTGGTGCAGGAATGCAACGCTATGCTACCTTTCCTTGGAGTGGCGATGTGTTTCGCTCTTGGAATGGCTATAAAGCGCAAATTCCCATTATGTTGGGCATGAGTATGAGCGGAATTGGCTATATGCATGCCGATGCAGGTGGCTTTGCTCAAGGAGAAAAAGATGCCGAATTATATATTCGGTGGATGGAATTTGCAGCTTTTACACCTATTTATCGGGCACATGCCGATCCGGCGGTAGCTGCTCCCGAGCCCGTTTTCTGGGATGAAGCCACTCAAAAAATAGTGAAGGACTATGTGAACATGCGTTATCGCTTTTTACCTTATACCTATTCGTTGGCGTATCAAAATACGACTACTGGACGTCCTCTGGCTATGCCAATTAATTATTTTGAGCCAAACAACACCCACCTTTCTGCTGTTAACGATGAATATTTATGGGGCAAAGATTTGTTAATAGCACCTATACAAGAAAAAGGAAAAACCAGTAGAACGGTGTATTTGCCTAAGGGTAGGTGGATAAATTGGTGGACCTCAGAAGTGGCTAGCGATTCTGCGGTAGTGTTTGCGCCATTGGAACAACTGCCCATTTTTGCAAAAAGTGGAAGCATTATTCCGATGACTACTACGCTAAAAAATACAGAAGATTATACCGGAAATACCTTGGTATTGCGCTATTTTGCCGATGCTACACAACAAGCGGAGTTTACTTTGTACGATGATAATGGCAAAGATCCTCAGGCACTTGCGAAAAAACAATACGAGCTCATCAGTTTTAAAGGCAAACCCCGTAAGCATAGCCAAAAGGTAGAAATATCTGGTGGAAAAAAGGGTAAGCTACGTAGCATTCGCATAGAATTGATACAGCCTGGTAAGGCCTCTACATTCATCGAACTAAGTTATATGGGTGGGGAAAAATCGGTAGTATTTAAGCTATAGCGTATAGAGCTACTAAGCCCGGGGCTAAGAAGAGTAGCCCATCTAATACCATAAAATAAAAGAGCTCCTTCTGTTTATCGGCAGTTTGTATGCACCAAACGCCCACACCCCATACCAATAAAATGGCTGGTAGCATATTCATGTTATGGGCACTTAAGTACCACCAAGCGGTAGAAGAAAGCGCTAAAGATAGGTGCGCAACGTATTGAGATTTTTGCTTGCCCAAGGCCACTGCAATTGTTTTTAGAGAGTAAATACTGTCTTGGTAAATGTCGCGTACATCAAAAGGGATGGCAATGGCCATAAAAAATAAAATGCGGTGAGCTAAGAGCATCCCTACCGTATTAGTACTAAGACTGGCTAGGTTATCTATAATTGGTAGTAGGGTAGTGCTGAGTGCCCAAACCAATGCAATAAGTACGAGCTTTAAGCCTGGGATGTTTCTTAAGCTTACACGTTCTCCCCTAAAGGGTACCAGTGGAAGGCTATACGCAATAGAAATCAGAGCCAAGCAGGCTAATACAATTTGGGCAGCTGCCGATAAAAAGAAACTTAAGCAAAGCGTAGACAATCCGCCAATTAAGGTAAATGAACTGCATAAATGTTGGTGCTTGCTCATCCACTGCACTCTTTTTAACAGAGAAACTGGTTTTTTGCCCGGATTAGACAATACCATGCTCAAATTATACAGTGCCAGCGTGGCAAAAAAAACTAGAACGACCACCCGCAAATCAATGGCTTGGCCGATTAATTGATACGTAAATGCTGTTTGAGCGGCAGCACCGGCGGCAATAAATAATTGACTAAAAAGGATAAATTCTACGAGTTGCCTCAGGTATGTTTTCATTTGATTAAGCGGGTGCTAGGCCTGACTTTAATTCAAAGATCGTGATTTCCGGTAAAATGCCAACCCGGCCGGGATAGCCTAAGAATCCATAACCCACGTTTACATATAGTTGTTGATTTTTTTCGTGATAGAGGCCTGCCCATTCTTTGTAAATATACTCGATGGGACTCCATTGAAACTCTTTGGTACGTACCCCAAACTGCATGCCGTGGGTGTGCCCACTAAACATAGCATCAATTTGCGGATAGTTTTCTAATACCTGAGCACGCCAATGAGAGGGGTCGTGAGAAAGTAATAGTTTTACCGGAAAGTGATCTGTGTTTTGAACGGCTAAGTCCATTCGGCCATATTTGGCAAAACGGCCTGCTCCCCAATTTTCTATGCCTAAAATACCAATTTCTTCTCCACCTACTTTTAGGCTCCGGTGTTCGTTAAGCAGTAGATCCCAGCCCATATTTTTGTGTGTTTGCTTTACATCGGCTAGGCTTTTTGCTTTAGCAGCAGAGGGGCCTCTGCCAAAATAATAATCGCCATAATCGTGATTCCCTAGCACCGAGTATACCCCAAGTGGTGCTTTTACTTTGGAGAAAATATCCTGATATTCTCTCATTTCACTAGCTATATTGTTTACTAAGTCGCCGGTAAAGAAAATAAGATCGGGCTTTTCTTTTAGGAGCATTTCTACACCTCCCAGTACAGCTTTTCGGTCATAAAAACTGCCTGAGTGAATGTCTGAAATTTGCCCTAAGGTAAGGCCATCAAAGACTTTTGGCAGGTTGGCTAAATATAATTGTTGTCGAACTATTTTATAATCGTACGCCCCAGAAATAATGCCAAAAGATAATGAGGTTAGGGGCAGTGCGGCGGTAATGGTACCTGCTTTTAGTAAAAAATCTGAGCGTTTTATGGGCTCTCCGGCAATGTTACTGGTTTTTGTTTTTAGGAGTTTTCGTTTTGCCCAAATAGCCAGTCTGCGTACATCATCAATAAGTAAAAAGAGTGCAAAAAACACTTTTGCCACAAAGCTTAGGAAAAAACCAACCAGAATAATGGCTCGTATGGTTAAGCGTATGTTGAAGTAAATGCTCAGAGAAATACCTATAAAAAACAGAATTGTTATTGCCCACCAGCCTATGATGAATCGTTTTCTTTTTGCGCCAGACCAGCTTGTTCGTGCTCCTAAAATAGCTTTATAAATGTAAAAATCTAGGGCAAGAACAATTAGTAGGAGTGTAAGTAAAAGAGAAAATCGATTAGCCATAATGGTAGTTAAATAGGTGGTCTAAATTAGGATTTTTTGCTAAAAATCTGGTAACACAACTAGTTAGGCTCCAAAAATTAATTCTAAACTGTCTTTGCTGAGTGGCTTGTTTAGATAGGCTTTTATGTGCGGGTGTTGGGTGGCCCTTGCTATGTCTGCATCTGCGGTGGAGGCGCTAAGCATATATATGTTTGTCTCCTTGGCCAATTCTTTGCTAAGTTGGGTATAGCGATCGATAAATTCCCAGCCTGTTTCAGAGCCGAGATTGACATCAATAAGCACAATGTCGGGTAATAATGAGGGCTCTTTTTTGTGCGTATCAAAATACTGTATAGCTTCAGAAATGGTAGCGAAGTGATGCACCTCTTTGCTTAATTTTTTGAGTTCGATGAGTCGTTTCATAGCAAACACAAATATTTCATCGTCGTCTATTAAGAAGGTTAGGTTGGGTTTGGACATATTTTAGAAATGAATCTTGAATTGAGTGCCTTTGCTTGGTTCACTTTGCACAACTATTTTTCCGCCCAAAGATTCTAGTTGATTTTTGGTGATAAATAAGCCAATGCCTCGTGCATTTTCATTTCCATGGAACGTTTTGTACATGCCGAAGAGTTTGTCTCCGTGTTTTTCTAAATCAATACCAAGGCCATTGTCGCGTATTTTTAGAATTGGTTTCCCAGCTTCCACATCGCTTTCTATCTCTATTATCAAAGGCACTTTAGGGTTTCTATACTTTATGGCATTAGAGGTAAGGTTAAATAATGCACTTTCTAGATAGGCGGGTACAAAATCTATTTCTGCACATTTGCTAAAATCAACCTTTAAGGTTGCTTGACTTTCAACTATGTCTGCCTGAAGTATATCTTGAATGTGGCGCATTATTTTATTCAAATTAACCCGTTTTTTAATCTCACGAGTTTCGCTCTGGGCAACTACCAATTCGTTTAGGTTTTTAATGGTTTCGTTTAACGATTCACTTATTTTCCGAATATTTTCTTGAAGTTGGGCTTTTTGTTCAGGGTCGGTCTCTTCGGCTTCTAGCTCAAGCGTTAGCGTTAAGTTAGCTGCATGCGATCGCAAATTATGCGAAACAATATGGGCAAAATTAACTAAGCGCTTGTTCTGGCTAGTAATTGTTTTAGTAGATTCAGCAATGGCTAATTCTTTTTCCTTTTGCTCATTAATGTCTTGAAAAACACCTCTTACGCCAACAATATTCCCCGACTCCTCTTGTAGGATAGGCTTGCCTATTGCTCGTACCCAAATTTCTTTTTTGGTGGCAGTGATAATTTTTAGCTCTAGGTCGAAAGCTTTGCCGAAGCTTAGGGCCTCATCTACAGCTTGTTCTATAATGGGTATATAACTTGGACTATAGAAGTTTATAGCGCTATCGAGATCTGGTTTAAAATCTTCAGGCACTTCGTGAATAATGCATACTTCTTTTGACCAGGTAAGAAGATGAGGCCTTGTATAGAGTTCCCAACCGCCCACTTTAGCCATTTTACTTGTCTCTTCTAATAAAAACTCACTCCTTTGGAGTGCAAGTTTTTGTTGAATTCGTTCATCAATATCGGTAATAATACACATGATATATGCAGAGTCGCTAGCTGTTGTCTTTGCTTGTCCGCTAATATGGAACCACTTATACTGTCCCGATACATGTTTTAATTTTATTTTTAATGTAAATGGATGCCCTTCTTCTAGGCAATCACTTATCGCTTTCTCAAGTTTTTCCTTATCTGCTGGAAAAACCAGGTGTGCAAGAAAAAATGACTTAGATGGAATTTCAGCATTTGATTGTACTCCGAGTAATTCACAGAATGTAGTAGAGCATAAAAAGGAATCACTTTGCGCTCTAATTTCAAACACCCCTCCATGCATTGCTTGCGTCATTAGCTCGAAACGCTCATTTTCTTGGTAAATAGTATGGTCCGACTCTCTATTCATAAAGTATCTCCTTTAGAATTTGCTAAATCCAATAAGTAGTTCTCTTGTAATTAATGTAACCTTTTTCTCATGCTTCTTAAGCTATCTTACTTTGGCTGTTCTTACTAGTTTTGAGAACAGCTTCGGAAAAAACCGCTTTATTCGAACGCCATAAACTTCTTTTCCACCAACATATAATTCTTCTCTCTTTTTTGCAATTCCTTCAAGTATTTTTTGCGCACACAGCTCAGGGCTCATTCCTTTTGCTTGTGCATCGTCCATGGAGTTTTGTGCCGATCCGTCTCCAACTAAGGCATTTATACTAACGTTTGTTCTAATAAATCCAGGACAAACAATGGTAATTTGTATATTTTTATTCGCCAATTCGGCTCTTAGCGAATCGTAATAGCCATGGAGCGCATGCTTAGAGGCCGCATAGGCCGAACGAAACGGGGTGCCAAATTTTCCCACTAAGCTGCTTATTAAAACAATTTTTCCACCGCCTTGGGCCAACATGCTTGGTAATAGGGCTTGGTTAATGGCAACCGTGCTTACATAATTTACGGTTAGTAAACGCTGTATTACGGTTAAATCGGTTTCCATCGCTAAAGAACGTTGACTAAGCCCCCCAGAGTGTATCACAGTGTCTATTTTTCCAAAAATTTTTAGGGCATCTGCTACTTTTTTAGGTAACGCGTCTAGCTCATCTAAATCTAATGGCAGTACATGAATATTTAAAGGATTGCCCTTACAGGCTGCTTTTACTTCATACAAGCGGTCTTTATTTCTTGAAGAGATAATCAACTTAGCCCCTTGTTGGCTGTATGCATAAGCCAAGGCTTCGCCAATACCCGAAGAGGCACCGGTTATCCACACTATTTTTGATTTAGCTTTCATCGTCAATAATAAACAAGTCGGCAGCAATATGATCTGCAAATAGCTTGCCACTTTTTGTTAAGTATAGGTGATTGTTGTTTTGAATCACCCAGTCTTTATCTTCGTATTCGGTTAATTTGCTAGTAATATGTGTTAAATAATCTGTGCCAAAACTGCGTTTAATTTTTGAAAAGTCAGTTCCCCAGCTTGTTCTTAAACTCGTCATAAGGTACTCATTAAATCGATTATTTAAGCTAAGCACCTCGGTGCTTTGTGGCAATTCATTCTGAGCAATACTTTGCAGGTATTTTATATTATTGGCCACATTCCATTGTCGGCTATGTTCATTAAAAGAATGTGCAGAGGGCCCAACACCCATGTATTTTTTACCCCTCCAATAGTTACTATTATGTATAGACTCCTTGCCGGCTTTGGCAAAATTTGAAATCTCATACTGTAACAAGCCTGCTTGTTCGGTTGCTTGGAGCAAGTACAGAAATTGTTGTGCACTTTGCCCTTCGTTTAGGGGGCTGTGCTTTTTCTTCTCAATAAAATGGTGCAGAGCGGTGCCTTGCTCTACCGTCATAGAATAGCTCGATAAGTGAGGAATATCTAGGCCTATAATTTGTTCTATATTTTGTTGCCACTTTACATCTGTTAGCAAGGGGAATCCATAAATAAGGTCTACATTGCTATTTTCAAAACCGGCATCTTGCGAACGCTTAATGCACGAATCGGCTTCTGCGCCCGTGTGCGATCGGTTCATCCAAAGTAAATCTACATCAAAAAACGACTGTACGCCAATACTTAACCTATTAATCGGGCTTTGACTAAGCTCTTTTACTTTCTGTACATGTAAATCGTCGGGGTTGGCTTCTAGTGTAATTTCAGCCGTACTCGAAACTGTAAAAAGCCCATAAATAGTATCCAGTATCGTTTGCAAGTCGTCGGTAGCCAATAAAGAGGGCGTGCCACCACCAAAATAAATGGTTTCTACTTGTTCGCCTGCTAAATAGTCTTGCCTTAGTACTAATTCTTTGCGAATAGCACTCACCATATCTGCCCTTTGGCCTAAGGAGGTGCTAAAGTGAAAGTCGCAATAATGGCACGCTTTCTTGCAAAAAGGAACGTGTAAATAGATACCTGCCATAGTGTGTAAAGGTAGGCAGTTTTACTTCATTTTGCGTTTCGGGGATTTTTTTGTTGGCTTATATTCCACAAATCAGGACAAACCCTATAAAATACGGGACGAATGTTTGTGTTTTCTGTACTTAAATTTGTTTTAGGCGATAATTTAAAATTTACGGTAAATTTGCGGTCTAGTAACCATGCACCGCATCAGAGAATGACCTATCCTCGTTTCGTATTGTTTATGCTGCTGCTTTTGCCCCTAGGGCTGTGGGCGCAAACCGATGCTGTTCTGAGAAGTCGTGCGCCAAAATTGATCGATTCTGTTGACCGTTTCCGTAATGTTGCCAAGACCGATTCGCTAAAACGAGTGTCCGATTCCTTAGCGGTGCTGTATATCAAATAC
>JBJTNJ010000101.1:0-4588 GCA_046074005.1 Sphingobacteriaceae bacterium | reverse complement strand
GCAAAAGTTCGATGAAACATCGCTTATTGCCGCTTGGCCTGAATTAATGGGTGTGGCTATTGCCAATAGAACGAAAGAACTCTATATCCGTCAGAAAAAATTATTTATCAGAGTAGAATCGTCGGTAATAAAAAACGAATTGATGATGATGCGCTCTCAAATTATAGAGAAAATGAACGAGCGGGCTGGGGGAGAGGTGATTGTAGAAATAGTCCTTTTATAGTTCTTAATCGTTTTTCGAAGAGTTGTCTTTGCTTAATTTATAACCTACGGGTGGTCGAGAATCAAGGCTGTTTTCTTTTGTTACAAATTCATCTAGGTATTGAAAAACCAGTTCTATGTTTTTATCCTGATGATTTATTTTTTCCTTAATCTCCTCTAATTCTAATCTTATTGCACTATTTTCGGTAAATTTTTGCCTAATTCGGGTGAATATGCGCATGATTTGAATGTGGGTGGCAATGGCTCTTTCGCTAGTTAATACACCTGAAAGCATGGCTAACCCCTGCTCGGTAAATACATAAGGCAGTTTACGGGGGCCTCCCCAACTTGATATTCCAATCTGGAACATCAAGTCTTTAAATTCCTTTTCATTTAATCTAAACATGAAGTCCATTGGAAATCGTTTTAAATTTCGTTGCACGGCCTTATTTAGGTTGCCCGTTGTAACCCCGTATATTACTGCTATATCACGATCTAACATTACTTTTTGATTTCTAATACTATAAATCTTGTGAAGTACGACTTCATCGGCAAGTAAATGGGTGTTGTCTGTATTGGTCATACGATTAAATGCACTAAAACGAACTAGCGCATTTTTTCGTGTGTAGTTTATCGGCATAAAAAAAGCCCCCTGGTTTTAGGGAGCTTTTTTCTGTGTGATGTTTGCTTAGAAACGTTCGAAAGCCGAGAAGAAAAAGTTTCCTTCAATGGCTGCATTCTCGTCAGAATCAGATCCGTGAACCGCATTGGCATCAATAGATTTCGCGTATTTATTGCGGATGGTGCCTGCATCGGCTTTAGCTGGATCGGTATTGCCAATTAATTTTCTAAAATCTTCAATGGCATTTTCTTTTTCTAAAATGGCCGCTACAATTGGTCCAGATGACATAAAATCAACCAATTCGCCATAAAAAGGGCGCTCTTTGTGAACAGCATAAAACTCACCAGCTTTTTCTGCACTTAAACGAGTGTATTTCAAAGCGATGATTTTAAATCCACCTGCGGTAATATCATTCAAAATAGCACCAATATGTCCGTTTTTAACGGCATCGGGCTTAATCATTGTAAAAGTTCTATTTGTTGCCATGTTTTTAAATTTGCCGCAAAAATACGCCTTTAGTTGCTAATTACCTATCGCAGTACAAAAAATTAATCGTTTTTTAATTTCAAGATGACCGAAATTAGCGACTATAAATTGCACTATGCTGTAGCTTTTTAATAGCTTTGCGCCTAAATACGCACATGGTAAATATAACTACACTTAAAACACTTTTGGCCAAGCCGAAAAATATTGTGATTACAACCCATCATAAGCCCGATGGCGATGCCATGGGTTCTGCATTGGGTTTATACAATTACTTGCTACAAAAAGGCCATCATGTTCATGTAGTTACTCCTACAGATTATCCCATATTTTTACATTGGTTACCCAATAATGGCGAAGTGCTTATTTATACCGATAAGGTAGCTGAAAGTACAGAATTGGTGGCTAATGCCGATTTAATTTTCTGTGTAGACTTTAATGCGCTCTCTCGTATAAACGAATTAGGGGAATCGGTGGCCGCATCGGCTGCTAAAAAAGTAATGATAGACCACCACCTCGATCCCGAAGATTTTGATGATTTTAGGTTATGGAATGTAAATGCCTGCTCTGCCGCCCAATTGGTGTACGAGTTTATTGTGAACTTTATGGACGAGCCTGAACTTATTAATAAAGAGGTAGCCAACTGTTTATATACCGGTATTATGACCGATTCGGGCTCCTTTCGTTTTCCTAACACCACTGCTGCTGTACACCGTATTGTGGCTAATTTAATTGAAAAGGGTGCAGAAAATGCTCGTATTCATCAATTGGTATACGATACCTCTACCGAGAGCCGCCTGAAATTCTTAGGCCACTGTCTAAGCAACCGTTTACAAGTATTGGAGGAGTACAATACCGCCCTAATTACCGTTTCTAAAGAGGATTTAGCCTTGTTTACCATTACCACCGGCGACACCGAAGGCTTGGTTAATTACGGTTTATCCATAAACGGCATTCGCTTAGCAGCCCTCATAATTGAACGCCCCGATCGAGTAAAGCTATCTTTACGTTCTACCGGCGATTTTCCGGCAAACGAAATCTGCAAGAAATATTTTAATGGAGGCGGACACCGCAATGCAGCCGGTGGCGCATCAGACGACTCGTTTGAAAAAACAATAGAAACCTTTAAAACTTTATTACCAACGTATAAAACCTTATTATTGCAATAAATTATATCTTAAAAACAAATGAAAAAACCCTTAGTATTATTAAGCCTTTTGGCCTTGGCACTTAGTGCATGTAATCGATTTAAAACCGGCGATGGCGGTTTACAATACGCTATTCATACTGATAAAGATGGCGCAACCATTAAAGAAGGCGACTTTATAGTGGTTACAGGTACTCAAAAAACAGAAAAAGACTCGGTATTGTTTAGTACCGAAGATACCGGACGTCCGGCATTTTTATCTGCTCAAAAATCGCAATTTAAAGGCGATTTGTTTAGTGCATTTGCCATGTTGAGCGAAGGCGATAGTGCTACGTTCAAAATCAATTTAGATACTCTTGCACTAAAAACAGGGCAGCCAAAACCACCGTTTGCTAAAGATGATCATTATTTAATTTTCTCTGTGAAAATTGAAAAAGTAATTCCAAAGGGCAAATTAGACGATCAAACGTTTACTAACCAAATCAACGAGTATATTAAAAAAGACGCTGAAGCGCTTAAAAAAGCGGAGCCTGCTAAAATAAAAGCCTATGTTGCTGCTAAAGGTTTAAAATTAACTACTACAGCTTCTGGTTTAGCTTATCAAGTTACTAAAGCAGCTACCGGAGAAAAAGCAGTAGCTGGCGATAGCGTTGCAGTAAATTATGTAGGTAAATTTTTTAGCGATAAATTATTTGATACCAATATTGCTGCCGAAGCTAAGAAAGCAGGAAAATTTATTCCAGGTCGTCCTTATGAAGTAATGAAAACCGTAGTTGGTATGCAAAAAAGCATCCCTGGTTTCGACGAAGCATTGATGTTATTCCCTGCCGGTACCAAAGTAACCGTAGTGATGCCATCGGCATTGGCTTATGGCGAACAAGGAAGCCAACTAATTCCGCCATATACCCCATTGGTATTTGACTTGGAAATTGTAAAAGTTATTAAAGCGAATACTGCCCCAGCTGTAGCGCCTAAAAAATAATACACACTACTTGTGTGTAAAAAGCCCTTCTGATTGTCGGAAGGGCTTTTTATATGTAGTTTTGCAGCATGGTACTAAGCGATACCCACACCCATTTATATTACGAAACCGATCCTGAGGCCCTAGCAGCGTTAATCCAACGCTCTTTGGATAATCAAGTTAGTCGATTATTTCTGCCTAATGTAGATGCGGCTTCCATTCCATTGGTGATGAATTTGGCTAGTTTATATCCCCAAAACTGTTTTCCTATGTTGGGCCTACATCCCTGTGACGTAAAAGACAGTTATAAAGAAGAATTGGCTACTATTTATGCTGCTATTGCTGCACAGCCAATTTATGCCATTGGTGAAATTGGCATCGATTTATATTGGGATAAAACCACATTAGCAAAACAAATAGAAGCATTTGAAGCGCAAATTAATTGGGCCAAGACCTTAAACCTACCCATTGTTATTCATTGCAGAGATGCCTTTGAAGAAGTATATGCGGTGCTTTTAAAACATAGTGATGAAAAGCTAAGAGGAATATTTCACTGCTTTAGCGGAAACCTAGAACAAGCACACAAACTAATTGAACTAGGCTTTTATTTGGGCATAGGGGGTGTAGTAACCTATAAAAACTCAGGTCTAGATTCGGTAGTAGCACAACTATCGCCAGCGCATTTGGTATTAGAAACCGATTCTCCTTACCTTACTCCAGTGCCTTTTAGGGGCAAACCCAATGAGAGCAGCTATTTAGTGCATATTGCCCAAAAAGTGGCCGATTTGCACCAAATTTCTATAGAAGAACTAGCCCGCATTACTACCGAAAATTCCACAAAAATATTTGGCATTTAGTTGCGATATTTGTTAAAACAAAAACCATGGCCAATATCTTAATTATATACACCGGCGGAACCATTGGCATGGTGAAGAATAAAAAAAGCGGTGTATTATTACCCTTAGATTTCGATCAAATAAAGCGCAATGCCCCCGAGTTAGAGCGTATGGAGCACCGTTTAACCGTACACTCGTTTAGCCCTATTATCGATTCTTCGGATATGAATCCGAAAATCTGGTTAGCCTTGGGCGAACTGATTGAAAAAAATTACCACCAATACGACGGCTTTGTGGTGCTACACGGCTCCGATACCATGGCCTTTACCACTTCGGCA
>JBJTNJ010000100.1:0-2100 GCA_046074005.1 Sphingobacteriaceae bacterium | reverse complement strand
TGTTCAAAATGAACTAAACTAGTGTCTAATTGTTGGGTACGCAGGCTATCGTTTAACATGCGTAAATTGGTAAAACGGATGTATTTAGCGGTATAGACCACGCTATCTTTTCTAGATTCTTCTCGTTTACGCAAGGAATCTAAACTGATACTTGCCCCCGATTTTTGAGGGCTGCTGGTGTTCGTCTTTCCACCTGTATTTTTTAGCGTTTGGGCATGCAAATGCCCCACCCAAAAACAAGCTATAAGAAATACAAAACTGCGCATTTTTATCATAATTGGGCAATCATTTCCTTTAATATCAACGTTAAATTTGGCTCTGCAGCGGCAGCAGTCTGAATAATTTCTTGTAAAGATACCGCCTTTAGCGTTTCTGGGAAGCCCTCATCAGTTAACACGGAAATAGCAAATACCGGTAAGCCCATGTGGTTGGCTACAATTACTTCGGGCACGGTACTCATGCCAACAGCATCGCCTCCAATTAAGCGTAAATAACGATATTCTGCCTTTGTTTCTAAATTGGGTCCGGCTACCGAAACATACACTCCTTCATGGCAAGTAATTCCTTTTTGCTGGGCAATTTCTAAGGCCATGGCTCTCAATTTCGGATGATAGGGTTCACTCATATCCGGAAATCTAGGACCAAAGTGATCTTCATTTCGGCCCCTTAAGGGATTATCTGGCTGCTTATTAATATGATCGGCTATGACCATTAAACTACCCTTTTTAAAGTCGGGATTTAAGGAGCCGCTAGCGTTGGAAACAAATAAATAGTCAATTCCCAATAACTTCATTACCCGAATAGGAAAGGTAATACGTTTCATATCGTAGCCTTCGTAATAGTGTAGACGACCTTGCATGGCCACTACTTTTTTACCGGCTAGGGTGCCAAATATTAATTTACCTGAATGAAATTCGAGGGTAGAAATCGGGAAATCGGGGATATTGGCATAAGGAAATTGAAAAGCAATTTCGATATCATTTACCAATGCGCCTAAGCCTGTACCCAATACAATGCCAATTTCTGGCTTAAAATCACCTATTTTTTTCTGTAAAAAGGCTGCTGTGCTTTCTATATTCTCTAACATGCGTGTGTATTAATGCGTCAAAATTCTTTTTATCCTCTTCAGCAAAAGCCGTTTCCACGGGTAGTACATAAATTAAGGTATTGGCCAAATAGGCAGCAAAAATACTGTTTTTTAACCTTTGCGCATCCTTTTCGGTAGTAATAATCACTTTATCAGTGGCGGTACTTTCAGCATATTCGCGGCTAATTTTTTCTATATCGGCCACGCTAAAACGATAATGATCTAGGTATTTGTGGTGCTTTATTTGTGCCGTGTAGCGATTTAACTCGGCTAAAAGTGCTTTGGCGTTGGCAATACCCGTTAGTAGAAATACCTGAGTATCGACAGAAAGCGTACTTAATGCTCGTGAACTTCCGTCTGTAAAATTCAGCAAATTACCATAGCGCAGATAGGAAAAGAAGAGATTTTGATTGGGCTGTGGCTGTATGTACTTTACGAGATTTAGTTTCTCTTCTGCACTAAGGTTCTGGGGTGCCTTAGTAACTACCAATATATTGGCCCGTTTAGTGGCCGAGCGGGGTTCTCTCAAATTACCGCTAGGCAACAAAAAATCTACTTTTTGCAGGGAGCTATATTCTAAGAGCAATATGCTCAAACTAGGGAGTAACCAACGGTGTTGGTAGGCATCGTCTAGTACAACTAGGTCATGGGTTGGTGCTAGTTTTTGCATTCCGGCAACCCGATCTTCGCACACAGCTACTGTTAACTCGGGAAAATGTTGTTTAAACTGCATGGGCTCATCACCTACTTCAGTAGCCAAGCTTTGGGGTTCTACCCATCTAAAACCTGTTGTTTTTCGTCCGTAGCCCCTACTTAATACCGCTAATGAAAATTCGTTTTTAAGGAGCTTTACGATATACTCTGTCATAGGGCTTTTGCCCGATCCACCAACGGTAATGTTTCCAATAACCAGCACGGGGATGTTAAATTTTTTAGATTTAAACAGTCCTAAATCAAATAAGAGATTACGCAAGGCCACCGCTAAGCCATAGAGGATAGAAATAGGAAAAAGC
>JBJTNJ010000099.1:0-9414 GCA_046074005.1 Sphingobacteriaceae bacterium | reverse complement strand
CCGGGCGGCGTTTATCTAATTCTTGTTGAATAAAGTCGATATCGATGGCCAAATTAGCTGGACAGCCGTCAATTACTACGCCAATAGCTACTCCATGCGATTCGCCAAAAGTACTGATGCGGAAAATTTGTCCGAACGTGTTGCCTGCCATAGGGGTTAAAATTACATTTTTATTTCAAAACCAGCGGTTTTCAAATCGTCCCAAAAATGAGGATAGGATTTAGCCACTACTAGGGGTTCCAGAATTTCTACTTCATCTATTAGTAAAGCCAAAGGAGCAAAGGCCATGGCCATGCGGTGGTCTTCGTAAGTGGCTATTTGTATTTTTTTGGGTAAGGCTTTATTGGAGCAATCTAGCTTATAGGTCTGATTTTTTTCGATGAGCAGCACGCCAATTTTGGCCAATTCGGTTTGTAGGGCCTTTACCCGGTCGGTTTCTTTAATTTTTAGCGTTTCTAAACCCGTAAAGGTAGCCCCGTGGCCCAATGCGGCACAGCATACAATGATTGTTTGTGCCAAATCTGGGCATTCTTTTAAGTCGAAAATTTTGCGTTCGAGATTTTTAAACTCTTTTGTTAGGTGGACTGCTCCGTTTTTAAATTGAGAGCTGATGCCAAAATTGGCCATTATTTCGGTAATTTGGCTATCGCCTTGCAAGCTATAGGTTTGTAAATGAGGTATTTTTAGGCTTGCTTCCTGTGCCAGGGCAGCTAGGGCATACCAATAGGAAGCAGCGCTCCAATCGGGTTCTATTGTAAGTGAGCTTGCTTTAAACTCTTGGTGTTCTATACAGATTTGATTACCCTTCCAACTATGCTGAATGCCTACTTGTTGCAACATGGCCAAGGTCATTTCTACATAGGGTTTAGAGGTTAAGTCGCCCGCTATTTCTAGACATAAGCCTTTTGGTAGGATGGGGGCAATGAGTAGCAGCGCCGAAATGTATTGGCTGCTCATGTTAGCCTGAACGCTAATTTTATTTTCTTTTTGTTTGAATGGGCCTTTTATAAGGAGTGGTGGGTAGCCGCTTTGCTCCAAGTAGCTTAGCTGAGCACCTAATTTTTCTAGGGCATCTACTAAAATTCCTATGGGCCGCTCTTTCATTCGTTGGCTTCCGGTGAGTGTATATTCGCCGGGTTGGGTGGCAAGCAATGCTGTTAAAAAACGCATGGCTGTTCCGGCGGGACCTACATTTATGTCTTGTGGGTTTTGGGTACTAAGTTGTGTGTTGAGTATATGAAGCAGCGTTTGGGTATCGGCTGCTTCTGAAAGGTTTTCTACGCTTACTTGCCCTCCGCTTAAGGCCTGTAAAATAAGGGCCCTATTGCTTTCACTTTTTGATCCGGTGAGCGCAATAGTAGCGTGTATTTTTTTGCTAGGATGGGAGAGCGTAATGGAAGCCATGTTTAGCTTTTTGCTTTTTCTTGGTTCATAATTTCCGTTTGCTTACGGATAGATTCGTTGTGAATGAGCTCTAATAATTTGCCCACAAAAGGGAGGTCTAATTTTAGGGCTTTGGCAAAATCAGCACGTTTATGCAAGATTTCATCCCACCGGCTAACTTGTAAAATAGTTACGCCACTGTCTCGTTTGTAGGCGCCAATTTGCTCTACTATGCCCATACGTTCGGCCATTTTTTGAATAATTTGGTCGTCAATTTTATCAATTTGGTTACGTAATACGGCTAATTTATCAACAAATTCAGCATCCTGTAGGTCTGCTTTACGTTGGGTTAAGCGATCCATTAATTCGGCCAAAGCCACCGGAGTTAATTGCTGTTTGGCGTCTGTCCAAGCTACAGAAGGGTCTATATGCGACTCAATCATTAAGCCCTGCATGTCTAAATCCAAGGCTTTTTGTGCAATATATGGGAGGAGTTCGCGGTTACCGCAAATATGGCTGGGATCGTTTATAATAGGTAATTCGGGGCAAATAGTTTTTAGCTGAATGGCTAGTTCCCACATAGGTTCATTTCTAAAAGCTGATTTTTCGAAGGAGGAAAATCCACGGTGAATGGCTCCTAGTTTAGTAATTCCAGCTTGGTTTATGCGCTCTAGGGCGCCAATCCAGAGTGATAAATCGGGGTTTACCGGATTTTTTACTAACACGGGTACATCTGCTCCTTTTAGGGCATCGGCAATTTCTTGCACCGTAAATGGGTTTACGGTGGAGCGTGCACCTACCCACAAAATATCTACACCGGCGGCCAAGGCTTCTTCCACGTGTCTGGCGCTAGCAACTTCAACGGCAGTGGGTAAACCCGTTTCGGCCTTTGCTTTTTTGAGCCACTCTAGGCCAATGCTCCCAATTCCTTCAAATTCTCCCGGACGGGTACGAGGTTTCCAAATACCTGCTCTTAGTACCGCAGGTTTGCCGCTGCTGGCCAATAAGCGTGCGGTGGCCAGTAATTGTTCTTCAGTTTCGGCGCTGCAAGGGCCAGCAATTAATGGCGATTGATTGCCGCTAGGGAACCAAGTGGTAAAAGGAGTGATGTTTAAAGATAGTTTCATGTTATGCGTGGTCGTTTTTTAGGTATTCGCCTAAAAGGGTAAAGTTAAGAGTATGCTTAATAATTTGGCTCATGGCTTTTTCGTAATCGCTAGAGTTTTTCCATTCAATGTCTACGTAAAAGTTGTACTCGTTTCGTTTTCCTAAAACTGGCATCGATTGTATTTTACTTAAATTAATGTTGTTTTCTGCTAATAATTGCAGCACCTTGGCTAAAGAACCCACCGCATTACCTACCTGAAAACTAAGGGAGGCTTTATTGCTAGTGCTACCGCTTTTTTTAGAATTGCTTAGAATTAAAAAGCGGGTATAGTTTTTTTTGTTCGATTCTATACGGCGTTCCATAATTTCTAAGCCGTAGAGTTTAGCAGCTAGTTGGTTTGCAATAGCCACGGTATCGGTGAGTTTTTGCTCTTTAATTTTCTTGGCACAAGCGGCTGTATCGGTGCTTTCTATTACTTGGAGTTGAGGAAATTCATCAATAAAATCTATGCACTGGCGTATGGCAATAGGGTGCGATTCTACATATTTTATGTCTTCGAATTTTACGCCCGGAAATGCTAATAAATGCAGCTGTATAGGCAGATACACTTCGCCCACAATGCTAAAGTGAAAATCGCGGAGTAGGGTGTAATTGGGTAAAAGGCTACCTGCTATAGAGTTTTCTATGGCCATTACAGCAAAGTCGGCTCTGTTTGTAGCCAATACTTCACAAGTTTTTTTAAACGAATCGCATTCTACGGTTTCAATGGTATCTCCAAAAAATTTAAAAGCGGCTTCTTCGTGAAAAGAGGCTCGGGTGCCTTGTATGGCTATTCTATTATTCATGCTGTATAAAAGAAAAAGTCCCGGTGTATGCCGGGACTTTCAATGTTGTTCATGTATATCATGTATGCATATCAGTCCCTGCTCGTACTGTAAAAGTAAAAGTAGTTAAATTGATATGTATAGTTTTTGTTCATTGTTTGTTTTTCAAATCTACTAATTCGAACGAATTATGCAACTATTTTTTGATAAAAGTGTAGGCTCTGCTCTATTTGTTGGCTAGTGAGGTAATGGTTGTAACTACCTACGCCAATCTTGTCTAGTAAAGCAAAGCCTATTTGATCGCCAAAGTTTTTCTTATCCTGTTTCATAAAGTTTAATAAGCTGCCAATTGCTGTTTCGGGAATAGCAACCAAAGGGAACTGTGCTTGTAAAAGCGTGTAAATTTCTTCGGCTTCTTTTTCTGTGAGGCTATGATGTTGTTGCGATAGATAGGTTTCACAATACATGCCCATGGCCAAGGCTTCTCCATGTAATACTGGCTTGTTGCTTTGCAGGAAATAACTTTCTATGGCGTGGCCAATGGTATGGCCAAAATTTAAAATCTTTCTAAGTCCTTTTTCTTCGGGATCGGCTTTTACTACCTCGTTTTTAATGCGGATAGAATGTTTAATGCGCTCTAAAGTGATGTTTTTAGGTGAAATTTGCTTTAAAATTTCTAGTTCTTGTGCATCGGCAATTAATGCGTGTTTAATCATTTCGGCAAAGCCAGAAACTAGGTGGCGTTCGGGTAGGGTGTTTAGAAAAACAGGATCGATAACTACGGCTTGAGGCTGCGTAAAGGTACCAATGCAGTTTTTCACCTCGTCCATATCGATGCCTGTTTTGCCACCTACCGATGCATCTACTTGCGAAAGTAGGGTAGTGGGTATTTGTACAAAAGCAATGCCTCGTTTAAAGGTTGCTGCGGCAAAGCTACCCATATCACTCACTACGCCTCCCCCCACATTTACTAATAAGCTATTTCGATCTGCTTCGAAGTCTAACAACATTTTCCAAATGCCAATGCAAAAATCAATGTTCTTGTTTTCTTCGCCGGGGTCAATGGCAATGATGTCGTAGTCTTTTACGTTGGGTAGTTTAGCTAGTACTAAAGGCAAGCAAAGCTCTTCGGTTGTACTATCTACTAAGAAAAACACTTTAGAGAAGTGCTTTTCTTTAATAAATGAATTTAGGGAGTTGAGGCCATTTTCTATAAAAATGGAGTAGCCAATGCTTTCTATCTGTTTGCTCATGATACGCTTATTTTTTGGCCATCAAACTCAATAATATCGCCCACTTTTACTTTTAAGCGCTTACGGTATTCGGTTTCTCCGTTTACTAAAACATCACCTTGGTTAACTACAATTTGTGCTTCGCCACCTGTTTGTACCAAGTTGCAAGCCTTTAGTAATTGAATTAAGGGAATAAATTCGCCTTCTAGTTTAAACGTGATCATGGGATAAAGGTATAAAACCTCTCAATAAAATTTAATATGCTTGTGAATTCGCTTTCTTGTGTAACTTTGTTTTATGCTCACCAATACTTCAGCAAACGAAACTCCTTTATCTTTTGATAATACAGAAATTGCTTTTAAACACAAAACCAATGCCGAGCTTAGCCGAGCCTATTGGTTGTTTAAGGCCATAAATAGTAATTTTCTAACCAAAATAGGCCCGCCTCTTGTAAATGTGGCGTTAACTTTGCGTTTGCCTATAACGGGATTGATTAAAAAAACCATTTTTGCTCATTTTTGTGGCGGTGAAACCATTGCGGCGGCGGAGGGTACTGTTGCTCAACTGGCCGCAGGAAAGGTAGGCACTATTTTAGATTATTCGGTGGAAGGGGAAGAAGAAGAGGCTGTTTTTGAAGAAACCTGTACCGAAATTATTCGCACTATTGAACGTGCTAAAGGCGATAAACGAATTCCATTAACCGTATTTAAAGTAACTGGGGTAGCTCGATTTGCGTTGTTAGAGCACCTGACGGCTAAGAAAAAACTGGACAAAACTCTCCACGCAGAATACGATAAGGTGTGCGAACGAGTAAAAAGAATTTGTACTAGAGCTTCTGAATTAGGTGTTCCGGTGATGATTGATGCTGAAGAAACCTGGATTCAAGACGCAATTGATGACTTGGCATTAGAAATGATGCGTTTGTTTAATCGTAAAGAGGTATTGGTGTATACTACCTATCAGTTGTATAGAAACGATAGGTTAGCCGCTTTAAAAGCAGATACAGAACTTGCTAAAAAAGATAAATTTATGATTGGCGCCAAATTGGTACGTGGTGCTTATATGGAGAAAGAGCGGTTGAGAGCTCAGGAATTAGGCTATCCATCGCCAATTCATGTAGATAAAGCCGCTACCGATGCTGATTACGATGCCGCACTTGCCTTTTGTTTGGCCAATGTAGATCGTGTTGCTTTTGTTGCTGGTACGCATAACGATTATAGTTGTAAACTATTAACAGAATTGCTACAAGCTGCAAAGTTAGATGCTCAGCATAAGCACGTGTACTTCTCTCAACTTTTGGGTATGAGCGATAATTTAAGCTTTAATTTAGCCAATGCAGGATATAACGTGGCCAAATACGTTCCTTACGGTCCGGTAAAATCGGTATTGCCTTATTTGTTTAGAAGGGCTGAAGAAAACACCTCTATTGCTGGCCAAATGGGCAGAGAGTTGGGCTTAATTATTAAAGAACGTAAACGAAGAAAAGCCAATTAATATGCAGTTAGGAAAGTCTAAGTATGCGTTAAATTTTATCTTTTTAACCCTTCTTATAGATATTACCGGTTTAGGTATTATTATTCCGGTAATGCCTAAATTGATAGGACAACTCACTGGAGAAGGACTTAGTGTTGCCTCTGAGTATGGTGGCTGGCTTACTTTTGCCTATGCCTTTATGCAATTTGTTTTTGCCCCTATTTTGGGCAATTTAAGCGATAAATATGGCCGTAGGCCCGTGTTGTTATTTTCCCTACTGGGCTTTGGAATTGATTATCTGTTCCTGGCATTTGCGCCTAGCATTTTTTGGTTATTTGTAGGCCGTATTATTGCTGGTATTGCTGGAGCTAGTATGACCACCGCCATGGCTTATATTGCCGATGTATCGGCGCCTGAGAAAAGAGCACAGAATTTCGGGATTATTGGTGCAGCCTTTGGCTTGGGTTTCATTATTGGCCCGGTTTTGGGCGGATTATTGGGTCAATTTGGCACCCGAATTCCATTTTTTGCCGCTGCAGCCTTGGCTTTGCTTAATTTCTTGTATGGCTATTTTATTCTGCCAGAATCGCTCACAAAAGAAAATAGAAGGCCCTTTGATTTTAAAACCGCCAACGCTTGGGCTTCGCTGTCTCGGTTAAAACGCTACCCGAAAGTATTGGGATTGGCTGGAGCATTAATTTTAGTGTATTTGGCCAGCTATGCCTTGCAAAGTGTATGGACCTATTACAACATGTATAAATTTGGCTGGACGGAAGCACTCGTAGGTTATTCTTTGGGCTTTGTGGGTATAACCATTGCGGTTGTACAGGGGGGGCTTATTCGAATCATTATTCCGAAATTAGGGCAGGAGCGTAGTTTATATATCGGCTTGGCCTTATACAGCTTTGGCTATATATTATTTGCGTTTGCTAGCGAAAGTTGGATGATGTTTGCTTTTATGATTCCCTACTCCTTGGGTGGTATTGCAGGCCCGGCCTTGCAGGGCATCATGTCTAACCAAGTGCCGCCCAATGAGCAGGGCGAATTGCAAGGAACCTTAACCAGTTTAATGAGTTTAACTGCCATTTTCGGCCCGTTAATGATGACACATCTTTTTGCTGCATTTACCGGCAAACAAGCCTATGTAGAGTTTCCAGGGGCGCCGTTTTTAGTGGGCTCGGTATTGCTGTTAGCAAGTAGTTTGTGGGCCTACCGCAGTATGCATCAAGCTAAGGTTTAAACTTCTGCTTTCCGCTCAATAAGTCGAAAAACAAAATAAAATCACTTGCTAGACTATAAAATGGGTGTTTAAAGGTGGCAGGTTTGTTTTTCTCAAAGAAGAAGTGCCCCACCCACGCAAATCCGTAGCCCACAAAAGGAACTGCAATAAGTAGCTGCATGTTGTGAAATAGCAAGGCTGCGGCCACTAGACCAAGCACTAATCCGGTGCCAATAAAATGTAAAATTCTACTGGTCCCATTGCTGTGTTCTGTAAGGTAAAAGGGGTAAAATTCTTTTAAAGACTTGAAATTTTTCTGTTCCATTTGCTACGAATATACACTTTTAAAGTAAACCCGAAGTTCGTAAAAAGCCCGGCAAGTTTTCGCTAGGAAGTAATAAATGGGTATGTAGCCCTAGCTCTGTAGCTGTTTTTAGGTGTTGTGGGCTATCGTCAATAAATAGGGTCTCGTTTACATTCAATGTATGTTTATTGAGTACAAATTCAAAAATATCAGAGTTTGGCTTGCGCATTCCCAAAAGGTGGGAGTAATAATCTTTTTCAAAAAAGATCCCGTTAGAATCTATATTAAATTCTCTTTTTAAATACTCTAAAATCCATTGGTAGTGAATTTCATTGTTATTACTCAGCAAAAAAGTGCAATACTTATTTTTGGCTTCTAGTAATATTTCGTGGTTTCCTGGGGGCACGCCAATTAATAAGCTATTCCAAGCGTTGTCAATCTCCATATCGCTAAGGCTAGGGTGTTGAGCAATATCTCGTATAGCTTGTCTGAACTCTGCAGAACTAATGGCACCAATTTCAAATTGATTAAAAATAGGGTGGTGGCCTTTGTGTGAGAAAAAGTTATCTACATTCTTGATTCCGAGGTCGATAAATGCCTGCTGTGCCCGTTCAAAATCTATGTGAAAGATCACATTTCCATAGTCGAAGATGATATTTTTGATGTTTTGCATGGGTAAGATTTTAGAATATGCCTGCAAATATGTAAAATTGCACTGTTAAAATTCAATTTTTAGCTGCGCCTATAGCTCAGTTGGTTAGAGTAGAAGACTCATAATCTTTTGGTCCCTGGTTCGAGCCCAGGTGGGCGCACTAACAGAGAACCTTCCCCAAATGGGAGGGTTTTTTTGTTTCGTAGTATTAATGCTAAAAAATTATGCGTCTATAATCTGTACCACATTGTATTGCTCTATAAGCTTACTCTGAACTCAATCGCACACTACATTAAAAGCAAAAATCAACATTCGCGTTAAATTTTGTTGCAAAAGTGGCGTTTAGTCCTAAGTTCTTAAACCAATATTGGTGCAAAAAAACTTCTAAGACTAGAGTTCTCGTCGTAAACGGGCAACTGGAATGTTCATGGCTTCACGGTACTTTGCCACTGTTCTTCGGGCAATGTGATAGCCTTTTTCTTTTAAAATTTCGGTAAGCTTTTCATCGGCTAAGGGATTATTCTTATCCTCGTTGCCAATGCATTCCTCTAATATTTTCTTCACTTCTTTGTTCGATACTTCTTCGCCACTTTCTAATTGTATAGCCTCCGAAAAGAATGATTTGAGTAAAAATGTACCAAATTCTGTTTGTACATATTTAGAATTAGCCACCCTAGATACGGTAGAAATATCCATGTCAATGCGCTCGGCAATATCTTTTAAAATCATGGGTTTTAGCTGCCGCTCATCGCCACTTAAAAAGTAGTCGTACTGGAATTGCATAATGGCATTCATGGTTTTAAGCAAGGTTTGCTGCCGTTGTTTAATTGCATCGATAAACCATTTTGCCGAATCGAGTTTTTGTTTTACAAATTGCACCGCCTCCCGCATTTTTTTGTCCTTTTGCGCCGCTTGGTCGTAATGGCTAAATAATTCTTGGTATTCTCTGCTAATACGCAATTCAGGTGCATTGCGCCCATTTAGAGTAAGCGTAAGTATACCATCGTTGTTCTGAATGTGAAAATCAGGAATGATTTGCAATTGTTTGCTGTTTGTTTCGCTACTATCGCCCGGTTTGGGGTTTAGTTTTAAAATTTCGTGTACCGCTTCTTTAAGTTCGGCGGCACTCATTTGTAGGGCTTTTTCTAACTTATCGTAATGTTTTCTGGTAAATTCATCTAGGTGATGTTCTACAATTTCTATTGCCTTAAGTACAATC
>JBJTNJ010000098.1:0-4906 GCA_046074005.1 Sphingobacteriaceae bacterium | reverse complement strand
TTATTAAGCGATACCATGAAAGAAGGGGTAATTGCAGAATGGCACAAAAAAGTAGGTGATAAAGTAAAAAGCGACGATGCCTTGGCCGACGTGGAAACCGATAAAGCAACCATGGAGGTTACTGCCTATGCCGAAGGAACTTTACTATATGTAGGCGTTGAAAAAGGCCAAGCAGCCAAAGTAAATGATATTATTGCCATTGTGGGCAAAGAGGGTACCGATGTAACACCTTTATTAACAGCAGCCCCAAGCACACCAGCTACAGTAGCGGAAGCTGCTCCTGTGGTAGCGGCGGCTCCCACTGCTGCTCCAGTAGCCTCTAGTAGCGCTGCTCCGGCACCTATAATTAGCGCTAGCAACGATTCACGAGTAAAAGCATCGCCTTTAGCTCGTAAAATTGCGCAAGAAAAAGGAATTGATTTACGCCACGTACAAGGCAGTGCCGAAGGTGGACGTATTGTTAAAAAAGATATCGATGGTTTTGTACCGGGTGCTGCTCCTGTAGCGGCTAACAGCACTTCTACGGCAGTTAGCGGTGCTACTGCACCAAGCATTCCGAGCTTTGTTGGCGAAGAAAAATACAGCGAAGTACCTGTTACGCAAATGCGTAAGGTAATTGCCAAACGTTTATCAGAAAGTTTATTTACCGCTCCTCACTTCTATTTAACAATTAGTGTAAACATGGAGAATGCCATGACGGCTCGTACGCAAATTAATGCGGTAGCATCGGTAAAAGTATCTTTTAACGATATCGTGATTAAAGCGGTAGCGAATGCCTTAAAGAAACATCCGGCTGTAAATTCATCATGGGGTGGCGATAAAATTCGCTTCAATGAGCATACCAATATTGGCGTAGCCATGGCGGTAGAAGATGGCTTATTGGTTCCGGTGGTGCGTTTTGCTGATGGAAAATCGCTTTCTCATATTTCTGCAGAAGTAAAAGAGTTTGGTGCAAAAGCCAAGGCTAAAAAATTGCAACCTACCGATTGGGAAGGCTCTACCTTTACCGTGTCTAATTTAGGTATGTTTGGTATCGATGAATTCACGTCTATTATTAACTCACCCGATGGAGCCATTTTATCGGTTGGTGCCATACAAGAAGTTCCAGTGGTTAAAAACGGAGCAGTAGTACCAGGCAATGTGATGAAATTAACCTTAGGCTGCGATCACCGTGTGGTAGATGGTGCCACAGGTGCTGCGTTCTTACAAACCCTTAAGGGTTTATTAGAAGAACCTGTTCGTTTGCTAGCGTAAAGAAAAAACCTAATCTACAAAAAAAGCCGCTCTAAAAATTAGAGCGGCTTTTTTTGTAGGCCTAATACACACTACTTCAAAAAGAAAGTAAAGAGGTAATAAAAGATAGCGGCCAATAAAGCCGATACGGGAATGGTTAGCACCCATGCCCAAATAAGGTTTACGGTTACTCCCCAGCGTACCGCAGAAATGCGTTTACTTAAACCAACCCCAATAATAGAGCCCGTAATAGTATGCGTGGTAGATACCGGTATTTTAAAGTGTTCGGTAAAAAACAAGGTTAATGCTCCAGCAGATTCAGCAGCTACTCCTTCAAACGGAGTTACTTTGGTAATTTTAGAACCCATGGTTTTTACAATTTTCCATCCACCGCTTAAGGTTCCTAAAGCAATTACCGTGTAACACGCTAAAGGAATCCAGCCTGGAATATGGCCGGGATAATCGCCATTGGGTAAGGCTACATCTAGCCAAGCCGGTAAGCTTTCTTGCGCTACCCCCGAGGTATGAATGTAAACTGCCACTGCAGCAGCAATAATACCCATTACCTTTTGCGAATCGTTGCCGCCATGGCCCAAACTGAAGGCTGCAGAAGATACCAATTGCATTTTACGTAACCAGGCACTTGCTTTAGTTTCGCTTAGGCTACTAAAAATCAAACAGAAGAAGCCAACCGAGAAAATAATGCCTGCGAACAATATCCATTTTAAGTTATGTGGCTCAGCAGCAACACTCCAAAAATGCGAATGGAAACGGGGTTTTTTAATATCAAAAGTCATTAGGCTACGCACAAAAAAAGCGGTAGCGGCCATAATAGCAAGGGTCCAAATTTTAGGGGCAAAGCCCTTCTTAGAAGAGTGAAGAAGCCATACGGATAGAAAATAAGAAACCAACATTCCAATAAGTGGCGCTAACACAATAAAGGATACGATAACCAATACACCTGAAGGTAATCCCCCATCTTTACCCGCTGTATACCACACCACCGACCCTACACCGGCGTGCGCAATGGCAGCTCCGGCAAAACCTCCGATAAGTGTATGTGATGAACTTGATGGAATACCCAGCCACCAGGTTAGTAGATTCCAAGAAATGGCAGCAACAATACCGGCTAAAATTACGGTAAGGTTTATGTCCATGGTATGTGCGGTTTTAGCAACCGTATCGGCTACGCCAAAACCAAATACCCAGTAGGCCAAAAAGTTAAAAAAGGCTGCCCATACTACCGCCTGAAAGGGGGTAAGCACTTTAGTAGAAACTACCGTAGCAATAGAGTTGGCTGCATCGTGAAAACCATTGATATAATCGAATACCAAGGCAAGCCCAATAATGGTAAAAAGTAACGTTAAGCCCATAGCTCTTGCTTAAGCGTGTTTAACTAAAATAGATTCCAATACATTGGCTGCATCTTCGCACATATCGGTTGCGGTTTCTAAGGCGGCCAACACTTCTTTGTATTTAATTAGCTGAACGGCATCCTTTTCGTAAGCAAACAAATCGCCTACAGCTCTATCGAATACATAATCGGCTTGGTTTTCTATGCTGTTAATGCGTACACATGAATCGGCAATAGCTCTGATGTTTTTCAGATTGCGTAATTCTCTTACCGCTTTATCTAAATCGGTTACTGCCTGTAAAATTAACTCGGCTAATTTTTGAATAGGTTCGGTAATGTTATCTACCTGATACAACAACATGCGGTTTGCCGATCCGTGGATATAATCTGCTACATCATCAATGGCAGTAGCCAATTGGTGAATGTCTTCTCTATCAAACGGGGTGATAAAATTTTTACTTAGTTCTAAATAAATTTGGTGCGTAATATCGTCACCAATATGCTCCATACTCTCAATTTCTTTAAAAAACTCCAAGCGATCGTCTGCGTTTTTAGTATTTACCGCCTTCTTTAATAGCTCGGCCATACTAATTAAATTGCTGCTCGATTGCTCAAAAAGTGGAAAAAAGTTCTTGTCTTTAGGTATGAAATACTGAAAAATAGCGTTTAGTGACATTTCAATTGGGTTTAATTAATCAAAGGTATAAATCGAATGTTAAGTTAATGTTAAGTCTAGGATTTTTGCAGCGTAAAGCCAAAGGTAGAACCTATTCCTTCGGTACTGCGAACGGTAATAGTTTGGTTTTGGGCTTCGAGCATGTGTTTTACAATGGCCAAACCTAAGCCAGAGCCACCAATTTCTCTTGAACGGCTTTGGTCGGTACGGTAGAATCGTTCAAAAATTCGGGCTTGGTATTTTTCTTCAATACCCAAGCCATCGTCGGTTACTTCTACCAAAATTTGATCGTGCAATTCGAATAATTTTAAGGAAGTAGTACCATTGGGCTTCCCGTATTTCAGAGAATTATCAATCAGGTTTACTAGTACTTGCCTAATTTTTTCCCGATCGGCCCTCACCTTGGTTACGGCCTGGTATTTATCTTTAAATTCTAGATGTATGTGGTGTTTTTTAGCCTGTAACTCCATTGATTCTACCACTTCGTGCAACAAGGCGCTGATATCAAAAACTTCGTAATTAATAGGTATTTCACCGCTCTCTAGCTTAGAAATTGCATCTAAATCTTTTATCAGATAACTTAATCTATCTACGTTCTTCGCAGCTTTTTTTAAAAAATTTTCGGTTTGTTCTGGGTTAGCTAACAGATCGTCCTGAAGGGCCTCAATATAACCCTGAATAGCAAAGAGTGGGGTTTTAAATTCATGAGAAATATTGGCCAAAAACTCTCTACGAAACTCCTCTTGTTTCTTTAAACTATCTATCTCCGATTTTTTGTTGATGGCCCATTCTTTTACCTCTTGTTCTACATCATAAATAGGGTCGTCGCTTACATATTCACCTAGGGCATCTTTTAAATCTTTACCCAATTTTAAATTATGAATGAGCTTGTAAATCAGCTTGATTTTGCTGTATACAAAACGCTCGGTAAGGTAGTAAAAAACCACAAAACTAGTGCTTAAGGCTACCACCAGGGTGGCCAACATGTACAACCAATTGTGCTGGAAATAGAAATTTAAGAGCGCTAAAGAGAGCGCTACAGCCAAGGCATTAATTAGCACCAATACCGACAGTTTCATAGAGTTTTAAGCTAATGGAGCAGCATCGGAATGTTCTCTTCGGCTGCCTTCGTATAATTCGTATTCCAGTAAACGGCAATCTAATTTGCCGTTGTAAAATTCCACTCTTCGTGATGCTCGTAAACCTATGCGTTTAGCCAAATCGGGGTTACCGGTAAAAATATAGCCTCGGTAGCCTTGGGCAGCTTGCTTCATAAAATCGCCCATGCGTTTATAGGTGGCCTCTAGCTTGGTATGCACCCCTAACCGTTCTCCGTATTCAGGATTAAACATAATTACTCCTGGAGTTTTTGGAACGGGTGTTTCAGCAAAATCGCATACTTTAAAGGTAATTAATTGATCTACTCCGGCAGTTCGTGCATTCTTTTGAGCAATATCTACCGCATCGGCAGAAATATCAGTAGCAATAATTTCGAAATTGATGGTTTTAGCCGCTTGATCTTTTAACAACCTGCGTTCGGTAAAAAACACCTCTTCTTCATAGCCCAATACGTGCATAAAACTATAATTCATTCGGAACAAACCCGGACGCTTATTGGTAGCCAACAAGGCGGCCTCAATAGC
>JBJTNJ010000097.1:0-1851 GCA_046074005.1 Sphingobacteriaceae bacterium | reverse complement strand
ATTGCGAAAGCTTGTGTACCTATTGTGGCTGCAATACCCGTATCACCAAGAATCATAAAGTAGAAGAACCCTACATAAACGCCGTGTTAAAAGAATGGGATTCTTACCTAGAGGTGTTTCGGCAAAAGCCCCAAATAAAAGAAATTCATTTAGGAGGCGGTACCCCCACCTTTTTTAGCCCACAAAACCTAGGGCAATTACTAAAAGGCATTTTGGCTAAAGCTGATATTCACACCGAAGCAGAATTTAGCTTTGAAGCACACCCCAACAATACAAGCGAAGCGCATTTAAAAGCCCTTGCCGAAGTCGGTTTCAGAAGATTAAGTCTGGGCATTCAAGATTTCGATCCAAAAGTTCAATTCATTATCAACCGAATTCAAACCTTTGAACAAGTATTAGAGGTAACTAAACAAGCCAGAGCGCTGGGCTATGATTCTATTAATTACGATTTAATTTATGGGCTTCCGCTACAAAATGCCACTGGATTGCGTAAAACCATTGGAAAAATAACTCAATTAAAACCCGATAGAATTGCTTTTTACAGCTATGCACACGTGCCTTGGGTAAAACCAGGCCAGCGTAAGTTTACCGAAGAGCATTTGCCAAGTCCCGAAGAAAAACAAGAATTATACGAAATGGGACGCCGTTTGTTGGTAGCCGATGGCTACGAAGAAATTGGCATGGATCATTTTGCATTAGCCACAGACAGTTTAGCTACAGCAGAAAAATCGGGCAAGTTGCACCGCAATTTCATGGGCTATACCCACCAATACACCCAAGTTTTGGTGGGTTTGGGCGTATCTTCTATTGGCGATATAGGCACCGGATTTGCGCAAAACGAGAAAAAAGTGGAAGATTACATGCAAAGAGCACTCAAAGGTGAGTTCCCTATTAGTAAAGGACACGTACTTAGTGCCGAAGATTTACTTATTAGAAAGCATATTCTTAATATGATGTGTACCGGCGAAACTTCTTGGACAGCTCATGACTTAGACCAAGAAAAGTTGGCGCTCATATTAGAACGCTTACAGGTTTTAGAAGCCGATGGATTAGTACAAATTGGGCCCGGACAGTTAAAAGTTACGCCAATTGGAAAACGATTCTTGAGAAATATTTGCATGGCTTTCGACATCCACTTATGGGAAAATCAGCCAGATACGCAATTATTTAGTATGGCTGGCTAGCCAATTAGTCACAATTTGCTTCTGTATTGGCTTTAGCTGGACTTAGGTAAGGAATATCTAATGTCAAGCCTCGGGCTATAAACCAGCAACCCAGCAACAACATAAAAATTGGAATCACTTTGGCGTTTAACACCTTAAAATAGGGCTGAAAGAAACTTACTCCTACCGCCGCTAATAACACGAGTGGAATGGTACCCATTCCAAAGAAAAACATATACCTACTTGCCAAAGCTACCGAACCGGTATTTACGGCTCCGGCAAGGGCTAAATACACCAAGCCGCAAGGTAAAAACCCATTTAAAACACCTACAATTAGATGATTAGCCTTGTGTTGGTAGGCATACGTAATTACCTTGTTTATTGAAGTAAAAAAAGGCAATTGGAGCTTTATAGACCATTTAAAGAATCGTACAAAGGCTGCCAAAACAATGGCCATACCCGTTAGTAGGCTTAAACTTTGCTGAAAGGCAGATAACCAAACCTGTTTACCCAATAGTCCCATTAATACACCTAGTAAAGTATAACTGAATACCCTGCCAAGTTGATATACTAATTTATCGGTAATCATAAAAAAACGCTGTGTTTTGAACGGTGGCACAGAAAAAACTAGAGGGCCACACATGCCCACACAGTGCACGCTACCCAATAGTCCAATAAAAAAGGCTAA
>JBJTNJ010000096.1:0-28810 GCA_046074005.1 Sphingobacteriaceae bacterium | reverse complement strand
GGGATGATCTAGTAAAATATTGGCGCTTTACCGGCACGCATACTGGTGTCTTTTTTGGTATTCCGGCTACCAATAAGAAAGTAGATGTTATTGGGTGCACCATTGCCAAAATTGTAAATGGCAAAATTACCGAAGAGCAAGACTTTTTTGATAACCTAGAATTTTTTCAACAATTAGGTTTAATTCCCCGCTAGGTTTAACTACAAATTCTATTATTTATCATAAAATGGGCCCGCTTAAGCAGGCCCATTTTTTATGCATCTAAATTTTTGATAAAAGAAGAAGGCGTTAGCCCAGTTCGAGCTTTAAAAGCATCAATGAATTTAGATCTGGAAACAAAACCAGCCTCTGTTGCAATGGCTTCAATAGTAAGTTTTTTTGCAGCACCTTTTTTAATGATATCGCAGGCATAATCAATGCGCAAGTCATTTCTCCATTCACTAAAAGTTTTGTTCAGCTCTTGGTTAAAATACGCGGATAAAATTCGCTCCGGAATTTTTAAGTCAAAGGATACCTGCGAAAGCGAAAAGTCGGTTTTAGTAAAAGGCTTGTCTATTAAATAGGTGCTTAAGCTCTCCTTGAACTCCTTATTAATGAGCGACGGCCTAATTTTCTTTGGGAAATTCGATTTTAACTCATTAAAAATACCCTCTTTTTGCTCAGAAACCACATAGGAAATGTTACCATATAAAACCCGAGGGTATAAAAAAAGAATGAAATTCTGAAGTAAAAATCCTCCACCGCATAGCCTAAAAAAGTGACTCTCGGAAAAAATTACAGTTGCCGGAATACCCAAAATAGTGTAGGCTGGGGTGTACAAAGTAGTCATATGGCCCAAGCTATTTATGGCAATAGATAATTGAATGATAGCTAGGGTGTAAATCCATCGCTGTATAATTCGGTAATTAGAAGGAAGTACCTCGTAGCGATATAGTAGTTTTTTGTTATACCAATGCAGGTAAAAAATAGAACCTATGGCATATATAATTACATGAATAGAGCGGGCATAGAGTAAGAACTGAAATGAAAACCAATAGAAGGGTAATGAATAATCTTCGGTAATTTCTACAATCTGATGCGCAGTAGCAACTTTTTCACTAAAAGGCAAGGTAGTAAAGGGCAAGCAGTTTAGCACTACCAGTAGCGCAGGTAAAAAATGCAGCAAGTCTATAGGCTTAAATCGCTTGTCTTCCTTTACGGTATTTTTTACATAATAGAACAGAAGGGGGCCCATCATAAAGGAGAGGGGCAAGAAATGAACAAAACACACTCCTTCCCAAAAGGGAATCTTCGTAAAGTGGAGGCCAAAATATACTAATACAATTAGATTACAGCACAGAAAAAATAGTGCAAGAAATATATTCGACCTGTTTAGGGAACTGAGATAATAAATCAGAATAATAGAAGTAAATATTCCGAATAAGGGAGCTAATATTTCCAAGATATAAACGATTTAGGTGTGTTGAAGCACAAGGTAAATAAAAAATAGAAACCTCCGATTGCGCTCTTGTTTTTTAATTACAAGCTATTATATTTGTGTTATGAAATTTACAAATCCTCAAAGCATGAATTGGTGGCGCTCTCCTATAAACCAGGTGGGCACTATTGCTAGGATTTTGTGGCGTTAAGCGCCAATTAACTATTCCAGAAAGGTCTACCGGTGTTAACGGGCAGGCCTTTCGTCGTTTAACGACCATCCCTTCCGAATCCCGTTTTCATCAACAAAACATTATTTATTAAACCCATTAACTCCTATACAGAGATGAAAATTTATTTAACGAAAGAAGAAATGCCCACGCATTACTACAATATTGTTGCCGATATGGTAAACAAGCCATTACCGCCTTTGCACCCCCAAACCAAGCAGCCGGTGGGGCCGCAAGATTTAGCCCCTCTATTTCCTATGGAATTAATTAAACAAGAGGTAAGCACTGAAGCCTACATTGAAATTCCGGAGCCCGTAAGAGAAGTATATGCTATTTACCGCCCCAGCCCTTTGGTACGGGCCGAGCGCTTAGAAAAAGCCTTGGGAACTACCGCTAAGATTTTTTATAAATACGAAGGAGGTAGCCCAAGCGGATCACACAAAACCAATACCGCCATAGCTCAAGCCTATTACAACAAGCAAGAAGGCGTTAAAAAAATTGTAACCGAAACCGGTGCCGGACAGTGGGGTACCGCTTTAAGTTTTGCTTGTGCTCAGTTCGATTTAGACTGCGAAGTGTTTATGGTTCGCGGAAGTTTTGATCAGAAACCTTACCGTAAATCTATTATGGAGACTTTTGGTGCTTCGGTGCATGCATCGCCAAGTGCTCTAACCGAAGTAGGTAAAGCAAATTTGGCAAAAGATCCTAAATCGCTCGGTTCTTTGGGTATTGCCATTAGTGAAGCCGTAGAAGTAGCCGCACAAGACGAAAAGGCACACTATGCCCTTGGTAGCGTGCTCAATCACGTACTGCTACACCAAACCATCATTGGGCAAGAAGCTCAAACCCAATTCAAAAAAATAGGGTTATACCCCGATGTGGTTATTGCCCCATTAGGTGGAGGCTCGAATTTTGCTGGCATTGCTTTTCCTTTTGTTGGTGAAATGCTTAGAGGCGGCCGTAAAATACGTGCAGTAGCCGTAGAGCCTGCTTCCTGTCCTAAACTAACCCGTGGCGTATTTGGCTACGACTTTGGCGATAGTGCGGGCTACACACCCTTATTACCTATGTATAGTTTAGGTCACGATTTTATGCCCCCAGGATTGCACGCCGGAGGTTTGCGTTATCACGGAGCCAGTGCCTTATGCAGCCAGCTTTTAAAAGATGAATTAATTGAAGCCGTGGCCATACAGCAATTAGAATGTTTTAGAGCGGGCTTATTATTTGCTAAAACCGAGGGCGTATTACCGGCACCCGAAGCAAACCATGCCTTGGCGCAAGTAATTCGGGAGGCCAACGAAGCTACGGCCAAAGGTGAAGAACGGGTAATTTTGTTCAACCTATGCGGCCACGGCCATTTTGATTTATCTGCTTATGATGATTTTATCCAAGGAAAATTACAAGACCACGTGCTCGATGAAAAAGCTTTAAAAGAAAGTGCTCTCGGTGTACTAGCCGTTTAAGTAAAAGCCCCTTTATTTTAAGGGGCTTTTTTGTTTTTAGTATCCAAGTCTTTGTTTGATAGTAACTGGCAACGATAAAATCAGGTAAAACAAAACGCAGGCAATGCATAAAAACTTCATGGTAGCAACGGTCGCCGTTGCGCATACCGAGCTAGCGGAGTAATGCCCCATACTACTGCTGAGCATAAGTATATTTTCGATGACATCTAAGGTAGCAGCTAGATAGGCTACTGCTAGTAGCTTAGTACCTATTTTTTGCAGCCAAGTAAAGGTATGTTTAGAAATGGTGATTTTTAATGACTGAATGAAGAAAAAAGTATAGGCCGGAATAAATAGAAAATCTAACCCAATATTCAGCAACACGTCCTGCCGATTCCATACTGCTAAAATTTGTTGAACTTGAGTTATGCTGCTTGCTAACTCAAGCGATACAATGCCCAGGGGTGTAAAATCGGTTTTAAAACCAGCTCCCTGCGTTTGCATGATAATGGCTGTAGCTAAGGCGCCTAGTAAGCTGATGGTCCATTTTGTTTTTGTGCTCATACGTATATTTTATTCTTCTAATATATTAATTTGAGATTAAATTGGACTGATGCATTTATGCTGTGTTTTTTTATTAAATACCGTACTTTTGCAGCATGAGTATCGTACAAGTAGGCTTGGTGCAAATGACTTGCACCGCCAGCAAAGAAGAAAACTTACGTAAAGCCATCGAAAAAACACGGGAAGCTGCTGCAAAAGGAGCCCAAATAGTGTGTTTGCAAGAATTGTTTACCTCTCTGTATTTTTGCGATGAAGAGAACTACGACAATTTTTCCTTGGCCGAAACCATTCCAGGCCCTTCTACCAATAGTTTAGGGGCTTTGGCCAAAGAATTAGGTATCGTAATTATTGCTTCGTTGTTTGAAAAACGTGCTCAAGGCTTATACCATAATACTACCGCGGTGCTAGATGCCGATGGTGCGTATTTGGGCAAATATCGTAAAATGCACATTCCTGATGATCCGGCTTATTATGAGAAGTTTTACTTCACCCCAGGAGATTTAGGCTATAAAATATTTAAAACCAAATTTGCTACCATTGGTGTGCTTATTTGTTGGGATCAATGGTACCCCGAAGCGGCCCGTATTACGGCCTTAATGGGTGCCGAAATCTTATTTTATCCTACGGCTATTGGTTGGGCTACTTCGCAAGATGAAACTACCAATACCGAGCAATACAATGCTTGGCAAACCATTCAACGCAGTCATTCGGTGGCCAATGGTGTGCATGTGGTGAGTGTAAATAGAGTAGGCTTTGAACAAGATGGAGCCATGAAATTCTGGGGTGGCTCTTTTGTGAGCAATCCTTTTGGAAGCATTTTATACCAAGCCTCACACGACCAAGAAGAAGTGCACGTACAAACATTAGATTTGAAAAAGACCGATCAATACCGCACGCACTGGCCATTTTTGAGAGATCGTCGCATCGATTCGTATCAACCCATTACCCAACGTTTTATCGACGAAGATTAATGAGTACTGCTACCACTCCTAAAGCCTTGGGCTACCGTTTTCCGGCCGAATTTGAAGTACATGAAGCTACTTGGTTAAGTTGGCCACATAAAGAGGCTAGCTGGCCGGGTAAACTCGATGCTATTTATCCTTATTATGCTCAATTTGTTAAAGCGCTAGCCGAAAGCGAAAAAGTGCGCATTAATGTTGCCGATGAGGCCATGAAGGATTTCGCTTTAGGGCACCTGAAAGCTGCAGGCGTAAATTTAGCACAAGTCGCTTTCTTTTTTCACCCTACCAACGATGCCTGGTGTCGCGATCATGGCCCTGCATTTTTAGTTAATCCGCAGGCTGAGCAGAAAAAAGTGATTGTTGATTGGGGTTATAATGCCTGGGGTGGAAAATATCCTCCCTTTGATTTAGACGATGTAATTCCCACCCTTATTGGTAAAGAATTTAACATTCCGGTCGTTCATCCGGGTATTGTGATGGAAGGCGGCTCGGTAGAATTTAACGGAGCCGGAACCCTTTTAACTTCTACTGCTTGTTTGTTGAACCCCAACCGTAATCCTCACCTTAACCAAGAGCAAATTGAGGAATACCTCCGAAATTATTATGGAGTAGACCAAATTTTATGGGTAGATGAAGGTGTGGTTGGCGACGATACCGATGGACATATTGACGATACCGTTCGCTTTGTAAACGAAAATACGGTACTTACCGTAGTGGAAGAAAATCCTGCCGACGAGAATTACGAGTTACTTCAGCATAATTTAAAACAACTAAAGGCCATGCGTTTGCCCAATGGCCAAGCCCTAAACATTATAGAATTGCCCATGCCCGATGCGGTGGTGTATGAAGACCAGCGTTTACCCGCTTCTTATGCCAATTTTTATATAGCCAACACCTCGGTAATTGTCCCTACATTTCGTTGTGCCAAAGATGAGCAAGCCCTACAAATTATTCAATCGTGTTTTCCAACTCGTACCGTTATTGGTATAGATTCTACCGAAATTATTTGGGGCTTAGGTAGTTTTCACTGCTTAAGCCAGCAAGAGCCGGCCGTTTAATCTTTTTTCACGTCCCAAAGAGAGGTTGCTTGCGCATGGGCAGGTGCTATTTTCGATTGAAAAGTGAGATAAATAATTTTCCTTTCTCCGGGCACTAAATCAAAATAATTATCGCTAGCCGAAGCCCCCGGAAGGGTAAGGCATACATCTTTAGCTAAATAAGAACAACGGACTTCCAGCGTATGTTCATCTAGCTTTCTGAGTGTTAGGTTGGGGTTTTGTAAATGGAGGTCTTTGGGTTTCGTTAAATACAGAATTTGGCTAGCTATTTCCAGCCCTCCGTCTACTAAACGATAGCGGATGAGTGTAGTGCTCAAATCTAGTCCTTGTATCCAAGAAAGGGGCAATATAGGCATGCTTAAAGTGCTGTTTGCAGCCAAATGAATGTTTTGAATACTGTTACGCAACACTTTGCCGCTAAAATTAAGTGCCTCTATTTCTAGCCTTCCGTTAATTGGTTTTAAAAGGTCGGAAACTAAAGTTGTTTTAACCCCTTCTTTTTCTTGTTTTACAGAAATTAGCACGGGCTTAAATGCTCTCTTTACAGCATAATGAAGTGCTTTTGGTACTCCGTAATAATCTATAGCACTCCATGAACTTACGGGCCAACAATCGTTTAATTGCCAGTATAAGCTCCCCATGCAATAGGGTTTGGCAGCTCGTTGGGCTTCGATAGCTAGTTTCATGCCTCTTGCTTGCAGCAGCTGTGATACATACGCAAAGTCGTTTAGGTTTTTTGGAACGTAATAGTCCCGTTCCATGTAACCTTTAATGGTTTCGTAACCTGTAGGATGTTTTTGGTGTATCTTTAAACTCGGAGAAAATAAGCTTTGTTCGTTTTCTGGAATAAATTTTTGGATGGATGAGGATACGGGCATGCTTTGAAAACCGAATTCAGACACAAACCTGCCTATTTTTTCTTGGTACTTTTCGAAGGGTTCCATGCCCCACCAAACGCCCCAATAATGCAAATCGCCGCTTGTTAAACTTTCTTTTCGGCCCCAGCCATTGGTAGGGGAAGAGGGGTGGTAAGGTCTAGTATCGTCTAATTCTCTAAGTATTTTTGGGATTTCTTCCTTAAAAAGTTTGGTGTAATCCTGATAAATTTTTGTCGAATCGCTAGTGGAATAGGCATATTGTTTTTGCCAGCCCCAGTTATTCCAGCCTTCTTCGAGTTCATTGTTGCCACACCAAATAGCCAAGCTAGGGTGGTTACGTAAGCGGGTGACTTGTTCTCTAATTTCTTGTGCTACATTTTTTTGAAAGGCCAAATCTCCCGGATACATACCGCCGGCAAACATAAAATCTTGCCAAACAAGTATTCCTTTTTTATCGCATAGGGTATAAAAATCATCGTCTAAATACACACCGCCACCCCATACCCGGAGCATGTTTATGCCTTGATCTTGAGCTTTGTTCAACAAGTCCTCATAGGTTGTTTTAGTAGCTTTGGGCATAAAGCTTTCGGGTGGAATAAGGTTGCTACCTTTCATGTAAAGAGGCACGCCATTGAGTGTAAAGTAGAAACTACTTCCAACAGAATCTGCTTGTTGAACCAATTCTATGGTGCGTAAACCTATGGTTTGGGTTTGGCTGTCGATGGTATTGCTATCGTTCTTTAAGTCAATTTTCACCTCGTATAGATGGGCTTCTCCCAGTTCTTTCGTCCACCATTTTTTTGGATTTTTCAGGCTAAAATGTAGGCTGGCAACCGAATCGTTTTGAACTGTAATTCGTTCTTTTGTATTGTTTATTTGCCCTTCTAGTACTAGATTCTTGTTTGCAGAATAACCAATTTGTGCAATCACTTCGAGCTCGGCAAGGCTATCGCTTAAGCTAAGTTGTTTTATTTGGATGTTTTTCAGCTTGGGACCCGATTCGGCTTTTAGCCACACATTTTTCCAAATACCGCAGCTTACCAAGCGTGGCCCCCAATCCCATCCAAATTGATATGGTGCTTTTCGTATAAATACCCGTTCATCTCCGGGCAAAGTATAAGGGAGTGTTTTTGCTAGAGCCTTTGCTTTGGCTACTGCTGGTTCGAATACTACTTTTAGCCTATTTGCTCCGATTTTCATCATCGATTTAACAGGAACTTCCCAGCGCCTGAACATATTATCAGCCTCTAAAATCAGCTGATTGTTTAGGTATACCTTGGCATAGGTATCTAGCCCTTCAAAAATGAGGGAGAGTGATTCTTGTTTAGCCTGTTTTTCTTGTAGGTTGAGTGTGGTTTCGTACACCCACGTTTCATTTTCTACCCATTGTACTTGGCTTTCATTGCTGGCGTAAAAAGGTTCGGGAATTAAGCCGTTTTTTGCTAAATCGGTATGGATGGTTCCGGGTATGGTAGCTCGGTAAGTAGTGTTGTTTTTGTTATTTCTAACAGTCCAGGCCAAATCGGCCAAATTCCAAGTAAAATTTTGGGCTTGGCCGGTTGTGCTAAGGATAACTAGGCCAAAGAAGCAGATCCATTTTAACATAGAGCTAAGGCTTTTTTGAGTGCATGTATTTCGTCGTTATTAGCAATATCACCTGTTAAAATTCCAGATGAATGGTAAAACTGGGTGTCGAATTGTTTGGCTATGGATAGTAAATTAGAGGATCGGATACCGCCACCGGCAATAATATTCAGTTTTGTATTTTTTTGCAGCGAACGAAGGTTCTCTATTCCTTCTAGTGCTGTTTTCATTCCTCCTGAGCTTAAAATGCTATTAAATCCGATACTCTCGAGCTGGCTTAGTGCTTCTTGTTGGTTTGTACAACTATCAAAGGCCCGATGGAAGGTGCATGGGCGCTTGGCTGCTGCGGCTATTAATCGGGTATTTGCAGCCATATCTAGGCACCCGTCGGCGCTTAAAGCCCCAAATACAAAGCCGTCGGCACCTAATTTGCCGAAGGCATATATATCTTTTTGCATCTGGCTAAGCTCGGTATCGGTGTATACAAAATTGCCGCCTCGGGGTCTAATCATTACATAAATTGGACCTGAGTAGAATGCTCTAAATTCACTAAAATCGGCTTTGCTTGGGGTAACTCCACCTAAGCTATAGTCGGCGCAAAATTCAATACGATCGGCACCGGCCCGAGCGGCTATTTTTGCGGAGGGAAGGTTAAAGCAAGCAATTTCTAGCTCTTTCATCCTTTTAGAAAATAATCTGCATCAAGTAACCGGTTGCCACTTTGGGTATCGTAAACAGCATAATTAAAGCCCGATTGTAGGCAGTAAGCTCCGTATTGCCCTTGTTTGTTAAGTGCAATAAAGCCAATTTGTATGTCTTTTAAATTTTTGTTTCTGCGTTGTTGTAGTTTTACAATGCGTTCTACGGCTGCTTTGCAAGCTGCTTCGGGCGATTTGCCTTGACGCATGAGCTCTACAACTAAATAAGAGCCAGCGGTGCGAATCACTTCTTCCCCCTGTCCGGTAGCAGTGGCAGCGCCCACTTCATTGTCTACATACAAACCGGCTCCGATTATTGGAGAATCGCCTATTCGTCCATGCATTTTAAAAGCCATGCCACTGGTAGTGCAGGCTCCTGATAAATTGCCATTTGCATCCATAGCCACCATGCCTATGGTATCGTGGTTTTCTATGTTCGCAATGGGTTTGTATTGGCTTGTTTTTAGCCATTCTTTCCACTCTTTTTCTGATTCTTCTACCAGCAAATTTTCTTTTGGAAAACCTTGATCGAGCGCAAATTGTAGTGCACCATCTCCAACAAGCATTACGTGAGGTGTTTTTTCCATTACAGCCCTAGCTACCGAAATGGGGTGCTTAATGTATTCTAGGGAGGCCACCGAACCAATATTTGAAAATTCGTCCATAATGCAAGCATCTAAGGTTACTCTTCCATCTCTGTCGGGGCGACCGCCGTAGCCTACACTGCGTTCTTTGGGGTCGCCTTCGGGTATCCGTACCCCAGCTTCTACCGCATCTAACGCTCTTCCCCCAGATTTTAACACTTCCCAAGCAGCGGCGTTTGCTTCTATTCCAAAACGCCAAGTAGAAAGTACAATAGGCTTATTGGCTTTTGCAGTCGATTTAAAAGCTGTTGCACCCAATGAATGCAAGGGTTTAATGGCTAAGGCGGCAGTACTTAAGGCCGACAGTTTTAAAAAGGTTCTTCTATTTTTCATTTACGTCTTTTTTGGAGAGATGTCCTTTATCAAAAATAATGAAATTTATGGCCCCACCTAGGCCTGAAATATCTTAATCGGTTTTTCGTTGTAGAGCGTGGCCCCTTTGGCCAATTTTAAAATGCAAAAACCCCTCTTTTTATTTTCTTTGTTGATGTTGCACTTTACACACTGTTCGGCCCTTATACAGGCAGACAGTACGCACTCAATCTCACTAGCTTTACCCTTGCTTAGCTATGAAAAGCCTACTCGATGGGGATTTTTAAAAAATATCCCTGCCGATTTTGGATCCTTAGCAAAGGCACCTACAGAGCGTAAAAATGCACTAAGCCTTGGGCTAGTTGGTCTTACAACGGGCGTGTTAATCTGGCAAGATCAACACTTATTAAATGGTGCCAAACAATTGGGATCTAATTTGCATCTAAATCCCGATACCCGGTACGATGTTTTGCTCCATGTGGGCGGTACAAAGATTATTAAGCTACCTAAGAATTTGAATACGGCTTTTTATCAATTAGGAGAGGGGGGCACGAGTATGCTTGTTGCCGGAGGCTTATTTGTATATGGCAAGATTCATCACGATTATCGGTCTTTGCAAACGGCAAGTGATTTAACAGAGACCTTTATTTCGATGGGCGTGGCCACTCAATTACTCAAGCGATCTTTCGGAAGGCAAAGCCCATTTGTAGCCACCAAGTCGGGTGGCGAATGGACTCCTTTTCCTGCCTTTGTTTCCTACCAGCAACATACGCCAAATTTTGATTCATTTCCGTCGGGGCATTTGGCTACCATGATGGCTACGGTAACGGTTCTTAGCCTTAATTATCCCGAAAAACGTTGGATAAAACCCCTCGGGTATTCATTGATGGGCTTAACGGCTTTTGCTATGATGAATACTGAGGTGCACTGGGCAGGTGATTATCCGCTAGCCCTTGCCCTTGGCTATTTATCTGGTAAAATAACCGTAGGTAGGCATAAGAAATTAAAAACTTAGCCTATAGATACGCCTACTACATGGCCAATACCATAGGTAACGGCGGCGGCGGCCAACCCGAAAATAACTTGTCTAAAGCCCGAATACCATACGTTCTTGCCCGTGAAGAGGGTAATGGCTGCTCCAATTATAAATAAGCCTATAGCGCTGCCTGCAACACTAAACGCAATAGCGGTAAAACCCTTAGTGAAGAAAAAGGGCAATACCGGAATAATAGCTCCAATGGTAAATAATAGGAACGAATAAATGGCAGCTTCGGTAGCCGATCCTTGCAGTTCTTCGGTATTTATACCTAATTCCTCTCTCACTAAAATTTCGTGCGCATGCGCTTTGTCTTTCATTACCTCGGTGGCCATGGCATGTGCTTGTTTCTCATCAATACCTTTGGTCATGTAAATAAGAGCTAACTCTTGGCGTTCTCCTTCGGGATGAGTTTCCAACTCCTCCATTTCAATTTCCATTTGATTTTCGTAGAGCTCTTGTGAGCTTTTCACAGAAATCCATTCACCGAGCGACATAGAAAGTGCCCCTGCCAGCATACCTGCCAATCCGGCAATAAGCACCCCCGAACCACCGGCAGTAGCCCCCGCAATGCCCATTACCAAGCTGAAATTAGATACTAGTCCGTCGTTTCCGCCCAATACGGCAGCTCTAATTGCGTTGCCCCCTACCGATCGATGGCGACTTTCGAATTTGGAGATATAGGTACCTGCTCGTTTACTGTCTTTTTCGACAATGGAACGTAATATTTTTACGTGGTTGGTTTCGGTGCCCGTAATTTCTAAATTATGATCTTTTTTAGTGCTAATAACTGCATTGGAAATACTTTTTTCAGTTTCCATGAGAGCACCTAGCACGTAATCGTAGCCAAAAATTTTGCCAATATTATTTAGTGTTTTAGCACGCCACGAAGGCTTAAAAATATTTTCTAAATTGATATTTTCTTTGGCTGCAAAGGCCTCCGCATGACTTTTTTCGATAGCGCTCATTTGTGCGTATACGTGCGCAATAAGCTCATCCGATTCATTTTCTGCCAATTTTTGGTATAAATAACTAGCATCTATTTCTGTTTGAATAGCGTGATTAGACATAATGGAGCAGTTGAAATTTGCTTACAAAAGGTACACATTTTTTGAATTAATTTATACGCTATTTTGTAGAAATAGTAGGGACTGTGTATTGAGCTAAAGCGTTAGCCGTGCTGCCTTTACGTGACTTAATTTTGCCTAAAAATGCCGGAATTGATTTTCCGTACCCTCTTCGGCTAATGCCAAGTAGGAGTACACCCTTTTTCCCGTCTTTGCTAGTTGTTTTAATATAGCGATAGGTGTTCCACTCCACAATGTTTACGTTCTTGCCATTGGCATCACTAAGTATAAAATCAATGAGTACGTTGTTGCCATTTTTATCTTGTTTTAGGGTTTCCGCCAACGCATAGGGGTCGGTTTTTTTGCGGTCGTTGGTGCTGGCTATTTTATCCATCGCCAGGTTTTTCGGAGAGGCGCTTTCATCTGCTAAAAACTCAATCATAAACATTTCATTGTATTGATCAGGGTTTTGCCCTTTGGCTAAATACTCGTGTTTATAATAGCTAGCCGATGGGTGCGAACTCCAAGATAAATTGAAACTTGTTTTTTCAAAAGTAATAGGCCCTGATACCGCTAGTAGGTTTTGAGCTTGTGGTGAATGGGTTGTTAAAGCACCTAGTGCCAAGAGAATATTAAAAATAGAGCTAAAGTAAGGCATAATTATGTTTGGTTTAAGGGGGTTTCAATTAAGTAGCGCATCAGGTTGGTTGCTGCCAGTAGGGTGGGACGGGCTAGGGCATCATTGAAAAGCATGGTAATGGGCCCTTGTCCAAAATAAAGGCCGTGCTCCGATAATAAATTAATACGTAAATGGTTTGTATGAGGAGGGTCTAAACGTTCTTGTGGCCAAGCACTCAGTTTGTGGTGAATTTTTTCAGCGGCTTCAAATAGTTGATTGCTAAGCTGCTCTGATTCCTTGGTGGTGGCATCCCAAAAAATAGTTTTTTCTGAATAACTAATATAGGTGGCCACCCCATTCCGGTAGGCGGCAAGGGTATCTAAGCCCTCAGGCAACTTAATCTCTAGTACAATGCCTAGGAGTCGGTTGGTAGGAGGAAGCACCTCTAGTTTTCTGAGTTTATGAGCAGCAAGTAGCTGAATACGTGGATCGCTTAGTGGGTTGATTAATAATTCGCCTAAAGCAGCACTCGATTCGCCAAAAAGGGCATCCCAAGGATAATCGCTGGTGCTGTTTTCGTAGAGCGCAAGGTTATCGCAAAATAGACTTTCATAAATTCTGCTTATAGATTCATCGGTATATGGCCCACTCGTAGACATTGTTTTTAATTAATTAAAAAATTGGCATTCACTACGGCGGTTATCTCCTTTCTAATAGCGCTTACATCATTTACGCCATAATCGGAAGTTACGTTAGAGTTTTCTGGCGTAATTTGCAGTACGCCCATTCGAGCATTAGTAAGAATACCTAAGCTTCTACCGGTGGCTTCGGCAATGCGGCGGCCACGTATCATGGCATCTTTGGCAGCATCGGCTTGTATATCAATTTTAATTTCAGAGAGTTTAGTGTAGTAGTACTCGGGCGAATTTACCGTAACGCTGAGACCTCGTTCTACCAATGAGGCAGCATCGAGCGAAACTTCTCTAATTAGGTTTACATTGCCCGATTGTACTTCAATAGTTTGCGTGCCTCCGTAAGAGCGTACACTTATAGGGCTGCCGCCTTCGCTATACACGTAATTTGGAAAAACGTTCATTACCTGAACACTCATTTTAGTTCTATTTAGTCCTTTTTTAGCTAAATAATTCATAACTACGGGCACCTGAGTTTTGAGGCTTTGATACACCCCCAACTGGCCCGGTTCCTCTACATTGATGGTAAGTCTGAGAATGCCCAGATCAGATACAATGCTTTTTTTTGCCGAACCGGTAACATTTATGGTTTGATTTTCGGATTTTGAAGATTTCCAAGCGGCAGCAAAAATGCTTACCGCTAAAATAATGGCCAAACCCATTATGGCTGCCGGTGCTAAAAATCGATTGTGTATTGTGTTTTCCATAGGTATTCGAAATGCAACGTTTTAGCCTTGTTGCATATTGTTTGAAGACGAAATTTTATCCGATTTTTAATTTAGAAGGAGAAATGCCTAATTTAGTGGCCTAAAAAAGAACCCAAATGGATACTACTTCTTTTGATTTTGAAAAACCGATTGCTGACTTGAATCAGCAAATTGAGAAAGTGAAACAGATTGCCGAAAAGACAAAAGTGAATATGTCTGATAAGGTAAAAGAGCTAGAGATTAAACTCGAGAAAACAAAAAACGAAGTGTACCAGAATCTTAGCCGCTGGCAAGAAGTACAACTATCTCGTCACCCAGATAGACCCCAAACCTTAGATTATATCGAGCAAATTTGCGACGATTTTATTGAAATGCACGGCGATAGAACCGTAAAAGATGATAAGGCCATTATTGGTGGTTTTGCCACCTTGGGTGGCCAAACGGTAATGATTATTGGTCATCAAAAAGGAAAAAATACGAAAGAACGCCAGTACCGAAATTTTGGTATGGCAAACCCAGAAGGGTACAGAAAAGCTTTGCGTTTAATGAAATTGGCCGAAAAATTTAATAAGCCAGTTATTTCATTTATAGACACCATGGGTGCTTACCCGGGTTTAGAGGCCGAAGAGCGTGGCCAAGGGGAAGCGATTGCCAGAAATTTATTGGAAATGTCGGTATTAAAAGTACCTATACTATGTTTTATTATTGGCGAAGGAGCCTCGGGAGGTGCCTTGGGTATTGGTATTGGCGATAAGGTGTATATGTTAGAACATACCTGGTATTCGGTAATTTCTCCCGAGTCGTGCTCGTCTATTTTGTGGCGTAGCTGGGATTTTAAAGAGAAGGCTGCAGAGTGCTTAAAGCTTACTTCTAAAGATATGTTTGCTAATAAATTAATTGACGGCGTGGTGCCAGAGCCTTTGGGTGGTGCGCACAGAAACCCCGAAGTAATGGCGCAAACTGTTAAAGAGCAGATATTAAAAGATTTAGCTCAGCTTAAAAAGGTAGCTATTGATGAGTTGGTTAACCAGCGCATCGAGAAATTTTGTAGCATGGGTGTGGTACAAGAATAAACACCGCATTTTGCTAGCTACAAAAAAGGGCTTACCGCACGGTAAGCCCTTTTTTTAGGTCGTAGGTTTTATCGAGGGCTTAGGCTCGATTGCAGATCTTCAAATTGCTTTTGGATATGAGCACTTAGTGCTTTTTGCCCTTGAGCATCGGTACTTCTTATAGCTTCGTTTAAGATAGATAGCCCCAATTGAATATCATTGCTGGCTGCATTTGGTTTGTCCTTTTCTACCGCAATGAAATAGCGTAACTCATCGCTTACGTAATCGGTTACTTTGCTAATAAGCGCATTTGCTTTCTGAGTTTCACCCACTTTGTATAGTAATTCTGCAGTGAAATAGGTGCGCACGGCAAAGCTCATAGAGTATAGCTTTTCGGGTACTACTTCTCGGCATTTATTCAATACTTTTTTAGCTTTCTCTGGTTTACCTTCAGCCAGTAGCTGCTCGGCCAAAATATTAAAGTTGTTCATGATGATTAGTACCATTCGAGTAGATTCGGTATCTAGGTATCGGGCATTTTTCATGTTACCCCAACGGAATTTTGTCATCATGTTGGTGTACATGGTGTTGGTGTTTAACAACTCTCTGTCGGTGGTAGCACTAGGTTGTAAAGGAAGTAGGCGGTAGGCAAAACCCTCTTTGTATAAGTATTTATCTAGCCCTGCATAATTGTCGGCAGGCACTGTAATGGCAAAATAAATTGGGCGTTTCCAATTATTGTGCGCTAAGATGTCTAATAAACCTAAGTTATCTTTTGTAACGTGGTTTTTGTTGTACGTCCAGGTCATGCTAGGAGCAATTTGGCCCTTTAAGTTTGCGGGTAAGGTGCCTGTAGCTACCACTTCTTGTGGGTTTACGGTTAGTTTAAAGTTTTTGGTAGGTAAGAAATTCTCTTTGCTTCCATTTTCATAGCCTACTTTATCGGCCTCTGCATCCGATAGAAGGAAATCTACCAAGTTTTTAAGTTCAACGGGCTCTTTTAATCCGATGTCTTGGTAGTACATAATGTCACGAACACCTTGCACGAATTTTTCGTTCGGCATGCTCAATGGGGCTGGATCTGCCTGGTTTACCTTGTCTTTAAGCTGGCGTAAGTACCAATCGGTACCTAGTAAACTTAAGTTAATTACTCGTACATCTGGGCGTATATTTTCTACTTCCTGGGCATACCAAATAGGGTAGGTATCGTTATCGCCGTAGGTGAATAAAATAGCATTAGGTGCACATGATTCTAAGTAATCAGCTGCAAAATCTCTAGGCGTATATTTGCTTGATCTATCGTGGTCGTTCCAACCTTCTTTTGCCATTAAGGCTGGTGCCATGCATAAGCCCACAAGGGTTGCTAGAATGGCTCCGTTTTGAGCGTTTAATCTTTTACTTAAGAATTCGGCAATGGCGGCAACCCCCAAGCCAATCCAAATAGCAAAGGCGTAAAAAGATCCGGTGTAGGCATAATCACGCTCTCTTGGTTGTAAAGGAGTTTGGTTTAGGTAAAGTACAATAGCCATCCCGGTAAAGAAAAATAAGAGTGCCACAATGCCGGCATCTTTTTCTTTGCGCTTAAAGTGCCAAAACAGGCCAATTAGGCCCAAAATAAAGGGAAGTGCAAAGAAACGGTTGTAGGCTACTTGTGTTTTGGCTCCTTGCGAAAGGGCATCTTGTCCACCAATGTGTAAATTGTCTACGGCCTTAATGCCGGTAATCCAGTTGCCATCTAAATAATTTCCGTGTCCTTGCTCATCGTTTTGTCGGCCTACAAAGTTCCAGGCAAAATAGCGCATGTACATAAAGCCGGTTTGGTAGCTAAACAGAAATCCTAAATTATCTATAAAGCTTGGAGAGCCGGTTTCGCCGAGGCGCATCCATTCTCTGTAAAAGCCTACGTGGCTTGGATCATCACTATACATTCTTGGCAATAAAGTATTACGATCATACACATATTCGTTCTTTTTGCCGGCAAGTTCATATTTAGTGGTTCCTTTGCGGTAAATAGGGCCACCCTCGGTTACATCAATTGGTTTAGAATCAAAATATTGTCCGTATGCCAATGGTCGGTCGCCATACTGCTCTCTGTTTAAGTAGCTTAACATGGCAAACACATTATCGGGGTCTGAGTTATTCAAACTTGGATTCGCTTGTGCTCTGATGATAAGCATGGCAAAAGAACTGTAGCCCACCAAGATAAAGGTGAAGCAAAGCAAGGCTAGGTTTAATACGGCTTTGTTTTTACGTATACTGTAGCGTATGCCGTAAACAATGCCTCCGATTAGCAATAGGGCAAATACAAGTACCCCGCTGCCAAATCCAAATCCTAGTGAGTTTACGAAGAACAAATCGAAGTTGGCGGCTAGTTTAATAAGGTATTGAATAACGCCGTATTGAATAACTCCTAAAATAAGGATACCTATAAAAAGTGCCAAAATGGTGCCTTTTGGGGTAGCCACGGTGGTTCTTTTGAAATAATATACCAAGGCAATGGCCGGAATGGCTAGCAGGTTTAATAAGTGTACGCCTATAGAAAGCCCCATTACATAGGCTATGAAAATAATCCAACGATCGGCCCCTGGTTCATAGGCCTGAGCTTCCCATTTTAAAATGGCCCAAAAAACAATGGCTGTGCATAAAGACGACATGGCATATACCTCAGATTCTACTGCAGAAAACCAAAAAGAATCTGAAAATGCATAAGCAAGAGCGCCCACCAACCCGCTTCCAATAATGCTAATTAACTGGCCTTTGCTCACCTCTTCATTCGGTTTTACAAGTACTTTCTTGGCAAGTGCAGTAATGGTCCAGAATAAAAATAAAATGGTTAAACCGCTGCATAGTGCAGAGCCTACATTCATAAAATAGGCTATTTTGGTGGTGTTGCTACCAGCCAACAAGGAAAACATTTTTTGAACCATCAAAAATAGCGGAGCGCCCGGTTGGTGTACAACTTGTAATTTGTAGGCAGCGGCAATAAACTCCCCGCAATCCCAAAAACTAGCAGAGGGCTCTAAGGTTAAAATATAGGTGATAGATGCGATAAGAAAGCTTATCCATCCGGCTAGATTATTAATTTTTGAATAGTTCATAAACGGTTTTCCTTTAGAAATGTCGAAAATAAGGAAATGAATTTAAATATGGGTAACACCAGGCCAGCTATTAACAGAATTTAACAGCCCAGAATTTCTTCACGTTAAAATGCAAATTCATTTGCAGATTAGTATTTATCCCTCTATATTTGCAAACCATTTGCCAGCAATAGGTTGGTTTTTGGAAGATTGTCCTATAGTATAAAGGTAGTACAACTGATTTTGGTTCAGTCTGTCTAGGTTCGAATCCTGGTAGGACAACAATTGAGAGTTCGGATTGTGGCTGTTACGCAATCCGAATTTTCTTAAACGCCTAAACATAAGGTCATGCCCTTACAATTTAACCCCGTAAAGCTATTTGCTGGTTCTGGAACTACGGTTTTGGCCAAAAAAATAGCGGAATCGTATGGTAAACCATTAGGCGATTTAACTCTTTCTCGTTTTAGTGATGGCGAATTTCAGCCACATTTTAACGAATCGGTAAGAGGATGCGATATCTTCTTAATACAAAGCACTGTTCCGCCAACCGAAAATTTGATGGAATTGTTACTCATGACAGATGCAGCCAAAAGAGCATCGGCCCATTACATTACTGTGGTGGTACCGTATTTTGGTTTTGCACGTCAAGATAGAAAAGATAAACCCAGAGTGGCCATAGGTGCAAAGCTTATTGCCAACCTGATTACCGCAGCAGGCGCCCACCGCATTATGACGATGGATTTGCATGCTGCACAAATACAAGGGTTCTTTGACATTCCGGTTGACCATTTGGATGCTTCGGTAATTTTTGTGCCTTATATTAAGAGCCTTAACTTACCGAATTTAACCATTGCATCGCCGGATATGGGCGGTTCTTACCGTGCCCGTACGTTTGCCAAATATTTTAATGCCGAGGTGGTTATTTGCGATAAACGAAGAAAACGTGCCAACGAAATCGAATCTATGTCGATTATTGGAGACGTAACCGGGCAAGACATCGTATTAATAGACGATATTTGCGATACTGCCGGAACACTAGCCAAAGCCGCTTCCTTAATTATGGAAAACGGAGCCAATAGTGTAAGAGCCGTTTGTAGCCATGCCGTATTATCGGGCAAGGCCTACGAAACTATTGAAAACTCTGCCTTGGCAGAATTGATAGTTACCGATACAATCCCATTAAAACAGGAGAGTAGCAAAATTAAGGTCTTATCAACCGCCGATTTGTTTGCCAAAGCCATTGCCAACGTAAACGAACACGGCTCTATATCAGACCTCTTTAAAGTAGAATAACAATAACGTTAGATATATAATAAATTAAACATGAAATCATTTGCTATTAGCGGTTCTCGTAGAGAGAACGTAGGGAAAAGAGACGCTAAAGAATTGCGTTACGAAGGCAAAGTGCCTGCAGTTCTTTATGGTGGAGACAACCAAATCCACTTCGCCGTGTCCGCAGCTGATTTGAAAGGCTTGGTGTACACACCAGACGTTCATTTCGTTGACATTGATGTAGAAGGTACCAAAGCGCAAGCGGTATTGCAAGACATCCAATTCCACCCATTAACCGAACAAATTTTGCACGTTGACTTTTTAAGAGTAAACGATAGCAAACCATTTGTAATGGAAATTCCGGTAAAATTAACCGGTACTTCTCCAGGTGTTAAAATGGGGGGTAAATTAATCCAAAAACTACGTAAATTACGTGTTAAAGCATTCCCTAAAGATATGCCACAATACGTTGAAGTAGGTATGGAAGTGTTAGAATTAGGAAAATCTGTACGCGTTGGCGATTTAAGCTTCGATAAATTCCAAGTAACCAATAACGCCGATGATACCATTGTTTCTGTGGTAATGTCTCGTGCATTAAAACAAGCAGAACAAGAAGCGGGTAAATAATAACTTTGTGCTACTAAGAAAAAAGCGCCTCCGAAACGAGGCGCTTTTTTTATGGGGTTATGTATTCTTTTAAAATAATTTAAGTCCTACCCATACTATCCCCCAAAACCTTGCGTTTTCAAAGCTCAAACCAAGCCGATGAAAACGCAATTACCCCTTAACCTATTTTCACGGTGCGCACTCGTAATATCAACGATTTTCTTTCTCAGTACCTGCCAAAAAGAAATTGTTTCACCACAAAAAAATGTAGCAGAAGCCCAACACTATTTCGAAAGGCAAGTACTAAGCGATACCAGCCAAAAAGTATCCGATAACAATCCCCGCCATACAGTAGCCAAAGAACCCTTTTGGGCTGAAGCAAAGATAGAAAACATGCCCTTTGGCGAAGCAGTAGTGGTACCCTTAGTGTATACACAAGCCATAAGTCTCCAAACCGAAATAGGCCCAATTCCCTTAAGCGAACTAAGCTACCTGCTTATTTATAAAGATGCCCAAAAACACTACCATGCCGAAGTAGTCACCAAACTCCCCGAAAAAAACTACCGGCCAAACTACAAAAACCCCAATAGCCCCTTTAAAGGCGTCATCCTCGTAGAAGACTGGTGGGGAAACACAATTAGAAATATAGGCCTGGGTATTGCCGGCCCCGAAAACCTACTAGGCTACGTAATACCCCAAGCCAAAGGCCAAAAACCACCCACCGGTAACATGATGTTAGAAGAACAACATTGTTATAACCAGGTTTGGGAAATTACCATATGTGGCGGAGGAGCAGAGGGATGCACCACCCACAATGAAATAGACCAAGTATGTTTTACTATGTATACCGATACCGGGAATGGTGGCGGTGGTGGCATTGGAAGCGGCTACCCTAGCCCAATAGACTATGGCTTTATGCCGCATGCTGGGGGTGGCTATAATACGCTGCCTGAGGCAACCTTCATGAACAAAATTGATGACACGCAATTGAAGCCCTGCATGAAAAGTATACTTAATGGGATTAAAACCCTTTCTAATGGATCAGTAGCAGGAATTATTCAAAAATTTGCCGGAGAAACGCCCGGATTTAATTGGACATTAAAGGATGGAGTATTACCCCAAAATTGGAACGGTTCAACCAATCCGATTTATAATGCCGGTACCGTAACCACGACCTTTGATAGTCAGAAATTTACTCATGCTTCAGATTTAGCAATAGCTAGAACTATTTTACATGAATCGGTGCATGCTTATTTGGTGGCCTATTTCAAGAATGAACCGATTATTGCACAAAACACCTATTCGGAGATGGTTGAAGAATGGGAAAGTAAAAAACACCCGAACTTAAACAGTATTCAGCATAATGAAATTATTCGAAACTTCATGTTAGACATTGGCGTATCTTTAAAAGAGTATGGTGGGTTAAAGGGATATAATTTAACAACTGAATTTTGCAATGATTTGGCTTGGGGAGGTTTGGCTCAAAACAACAATGGTACACTAACGGAGCTTTTTAAAAAGTTAGTGCCTAATGTTTTCGATCAAGATAGAATATTAAATGAATTAAAAGTAGAACAGACTGGCCAAGATTTAGGCGGTAATACACAAGATCAAAAGGGCTCTAAAAATAGTTGTAATGTACAGACTGAAGAATAATATTGATATGAAAAAGTGTGTATTAATAAATCTTTTTATCTGGTATTTTACTCCTGCCTTGTTATTTGCTAAAAGCTACCCGAAAAACTATGTTAATACTTCTGCTTTTACTCTAAATAGGCTGGATTTTGATGCCAAACTAATTATCGATAGTTCACTTTACAAAATAGAGAAAATACCAATTAAAAGCACAGAGTTTTGCTTAATTTCTATTAAAGTGTTTGAGAAAGACTGGGTTCATCATTTTCCCTTTGCTATTTGTGTGTTTAGAGATAAAAAATATCATCCACTTTTATCTGTTAATTCAGACAAAGAAGGCGCAATAGAACTAAAAGTAAGTGATTTTATCCATTTAAGAACGCTTTCGATAACTTCAGTAGGCTATCATTCCGTAGATATTCCAATAAATGCGTTAAAAGGGCACCATAATGCAATTTTTGTCGCCCTCAGTCCAGATTTAACTCATCCTTTAGAGTAGCGGGGGTGCTAAAACAATACGATGGAAATAGATTTAGCCTCGATTATTATCAGGCTTTAGCATGGGAAGGGTTACATGGCACCGATGTTTGGAAAAACAAATCAGCAGCCGATACCATTGCTATTAATAGTAAAGTAGCTCAATTGTTGAGTGGTAGAAGTAAAACTAATTGTAACAACCAAAATGTTGAATAAAATCAAAAGAACGACCATTTTAATGGTTATGTTTTTAGCTGGGCTGTTAATTCAGTCTAAAGCCTCCTTGGGACAAAAAAACATAAAGCCCGATCTATATCTTTTATTTAAAGAAAATATTGCAAAAGGCATGTTTAAAGAAAGTAGAAAAGATGAAGCGCTAATACGTCCTGAAAAGAAAAAATATATACCCGAGTACAAATATGTTATATATGGATACCAATTAGGAGCAGATAGAGAAGGTGATAGATATAAGTTTGCCACCATGAATATTAATAATTACTGTATAAGAGACAGCAATTTTGTAAAAAAGAATGTAAAAGAATTCGACGCAATAAAAAATATCAAAGGTTTTTTTTATGATACTTCATACAAAGAGTTTCCTTATAAAAGGGTATTTATTGTTGACTATATAAATGCTAATCAATACAAGGTTATAGAGGTGAGTACTTATTTAGGTTCTGATTATTAGCAATCAGATTCAAAACCACTTGCACTGATCAAATTAATATAAAGCGCCTCCGAAACGAGGCGCTTTTTTTATGCCCGCTAAATGAAGCCTTTTTTTATATTTGTTATCCATGAAATACCTCATAGTTGGATTAGGAAACATAGGCCCCGAATATGCCGATACTAGGCATAATATAGGCTTTATGGTGTTAGATGAGCTAGCCAAAAAAGCTGGCGCCAGTTTTACTACCATGCGTTTGGCAGGCTATACAGAGGTTTCTTTTAAAGGCAAAAAACTCTGCCTCGTTAAACCCACCACTTTTATGAACTTGAGTGGAAAGGCACTCAACTATTGGATGCAAGAATTGGCCATTCCGGCCGAACGAGTGTTGGTAGTGGTAGACGATTTAGCCTTGCCCTTTGGCACCCTGCGTTTAAAGCCCAAAGGTAGCAATGCCGGCCACAACGGATTAAAAAGTATTGAAGCAGTATTGGGTCACTCCGATTACCCACGCATTCGCTTTGGCATTGGCGATAATTTCCCCAAAGGCCGCCAAGTAGACTATGTATTAAGCAGCTTTGATAGTGATGAACAAGCAGAACTACCTGCTTTAATAGACCGAAGTATACACATGATTGAAAGTTTTGCTACCATTGGCCCCGAACTAACCATGACTAATTTTAACAAATAAGATGATTACCTTATACGGCATTCCCAATTGCAATACGGTTAAAAAAGCACTCAATTGGCTTAAGGCCCACGAGGTAGCCTATACGTTTCACGATTTTAAGAAAAAAGGCATCAGCCCAGAAAAATTAGAGGCATGGGCTGCTCAGGTGGGTTGGGAAGTCTTGGTAAATAAACGAGGTACAACTTGGAAACAATTGCCCCCGGAAATTCAGCAAGGGGTTCAAAATAAAGAGACCGCATTTGAGTTAATAGTACAGAAAACGAGTGTAACAAAACGCCCTATTTTAGAGTCCAATCAAGGTGTTTTGCTTGGTTTTGATGAACAAAGCTATGCCGCATATTTTGCCAAAAAGTAACAATTATACTGCGTTAAACTATTTACTAATCATTTTTACTAATTTTCACCCATAAAAATCAATTTCATAATGAACAAAATCAAACACTTAATTAGTGTATCTCTTGCCTTGTTTGTAGGGGTTTCTACCTTCGCACAACAAGCACCAAGTGCAAGCACTACGGCACCGGTATCTAAGTATAGTTATCAGGATGCTTTTGCTCCCATTTTTTATACCAAAAGTGGAAATGAGTACCGTTCGGCCAGCGGGCAACCCGGCCCAAAATATTGGCAAAACCGTGCCGATTATCAATTAACTGCAAAATTAAACGAGCAGGCTAATGAAATTACCGGTTCTGCGGTGGTAACCTATACCAACAATAGCCCCGATCAATTAGGCTTTGTGTGGATGCAATTAGATCAGAATTTATTTAAAGCTAACTCACGTGGAAATGCAGTAATTCCAATGAGCGGAAGCCGTAATGGTGCAGGTAGTCAAAAAATTGATGGCGGTTATGGTATTAAATCGGTATCCGTACTAAACACTGTACAAGGCAAAACCACGCAAACGGAACTGAAGTATCAAATTATAGATACTCGTTTGCAAATTTTCTTGCCAAAATCGCTACAAGCGACTGGTGGTCAAGTGAAACTAAAAATCGATTATAGCTTTGTGTCGCCATTATACGGTTCAGACCGTATGGGTATTCAAGACACCAAAAACGGTAAAATTTTCACCATTGCGCAATGGTACCCACGTATGTGTGTGTACGATGATGTACGTGGATGGAACGTAGATCCTTATTTAGGCGCTAGTGAGTTTTACTTAGAATATGGCGATTTTGATGTAGCCTTAACGGTTCCTGCTAGCCATTTAGTAGTAGCATCGGGCGAATTAACCAATCCGCAAGAGGTGTATACCGCCGAACAACAAAAACGTTGGGCAGAAGCCTCAGCTAGCGAAAAAACAGTGACTATTCGAGGCGAAGCGGAATTAAATACTCCCACTTCTCGTCCGGCTGGTAAAACTGAGTTGACCTGGAAGTTCAAAATCAGAAACTCACGTGATTTTTCATGGGCTTCTTCTGCTGCATTTATTGTAGATGCTGCTAAAATTAACGTTCCTAGTGGCAAAAAAACCTTGGCTATTTCTGCCTATCCGGTAGAAAGCGCTGGTGTTGATGCTTGGGGCCGTTCCACCGAATATACCAAAGCAGCTATTGAGCATTACTCAAAACAGTGGTTCGAATTCCCTTACCCGGCTGCTACCAACGTGGCCGGTAACGAAGGTGGTATGGAATACCCAGGTATTGTTTTTTGTGGTTGGAAAGACAAAAAAGCAAGTCTTTGGGGCGTAACCGATCACGAATTCGGCCATACGTGGTTTCCAATGATTGTAGGTTCAAACGAGCGTTTGTTCGGTTGGATGGATGAAGGCTTTAATACCTTTATTAACACGTTAAGCACCGATGCCTTTAATAAGGGAGAGTATGCAGAAAAACCAACAGATATGCACCGTATGGGTAATGTGTTAACAAATCCTGCTTTGGAGCCTATGTTAACTACCCCTGATGGTATGAAAGAGCGTAACATTGGTTTGTTGTGCTATATGAAACCAGGTTCGGGCTTAACCCTATTGCGTGAGCAAATTTTAGGCCCAGAGCGTTTCGATTTAGCTTTCCGTACCTATGTAGCTCGTTGGGCATTTAAACACCCAACTCCCGATGATTTTTTCCGTACCATGGAGAATGTATCGGGTGAAAACCTAAGCTGGTTCTGGAGAGGTTGGGTAGTAAACAACTGGCGTTTAGACCAAGCGGTTACCGCAGTTAAATACGATAAAAATGATCCTAAAAACGGAGCCATTATTACCGTTGAAAACTTAGAGAAATTGCCAATGCCGGTAATTTTGGAGATCAAAACCAAAAGTGGTAAAAAAGACCGTGTAACCTTGCCAGTAGAAATTTGGCAACGTAATACTTCGTGGACGTTTAAATATCCATCAACCGAAGAATTAGAATCAGTAAGTTCAGATCCAGATCATAAATTGCCCGATTACAACTCTAGCAATGATGTATGGAAAGCAACCAGCCAAGACGCTGCTCCTGCTGCGCCGGTAAACAACGATTTGTATGCAGGAATCTATTCAAGTGCAAGTATGCCTATTAAACTAGAGATTAAAGTAGAAAATGGTGGTTTAGTAGCTCAAGCTACAGGTCAGTCGGCTTTTCCTTTAACTCCTAACGGTAAAGATAAATTCTCCTTTGAAGCTGCTGGCTTAGATTTAGAATTTAATACTTTAAAGGGCGAATTAACCATTATTCAAGGAGGCACCCCCTTGGTATTTACTCGTGAGGGTGGCCCAGTTGTGGTAGCTGCACCCGCGGCTCCAGCCGCTCCGGTAAAAGGAAAGAAAAAATAAGTTTTCTTAGTTTTTCAGTAAAAAGGGGAAGCGTCAATCGCTTCCCCTTTTTTTTGTTCTCTAATTTCTAAACCGAGGCTTATCTGGCCGAAGCTATTTCGACTATTTTTTAAAATCGAATTATTTTCACTTAAATGCTTGAAAATCAAAAAGGGAAACATTACCTTTGCAGTCCTTTAAAATAGGATAAAAGAATTTTTAAACTAAAAACAACAAATGCCAACCATTCAACAATTAGTTAGGAAAGGTAGAGTAGCTCTGGTGGATAAGAGTAAATCCCCAGCGTTGGACAGCTGTCCACAGCGAAGAGGTGTGTGTACCCGTGTATACACTACTACCCCTAAAAAACCAAACTCAGCCATGCGTAAAGTAGCTCGTGTGCGTTTAACCAACGGAAAAGAAGTAAATGCTTATATCCCTGGAGAAGGCCACAACTTGCAAGAACACTCAATCGTGTTAATTCGCGGTGGACGTGTGAAAGATTTACCGGGTGTACGTTACCACATTATTCGTGGTGCATTGGATACTTCTGGTGTAGACGGACGTAACCAACGCCGTTCTAAATACGGAACTAAGAAACCTAAGGCTAAAGCATAAACGGAGGAAAAAACATGAGAAAGTCGAAACCAAAAAAACGAATTATCCTGCCTGATCCAAAGTTTAACGACGTAATGGTAACCAGGTTTGTAAACAATATGATGTACGATGGCAAAAAGTCAATTGCATATGCAATTTTTTATGATGCTGTTGAATTAGTAGAACAAAAAACTAGCGAAAACGGGTTAGAAGCTTGGAAAAAAGCACTAAACAACGTAATGCCTATGGTAGAGGTTAAATCTCGTCGTGTAGGTGGCGCTAACTTCCAAGTACCAACCGAGGTTCGTCCAGAGCGCAAAATTGCGTTAGGAATGAAATGGTTAATTAACTATTCACGCAAACGTGGCGAAAAAACCATGATGGAGAAATTAGCCGGCGAAATTATTGCCGCTGCTAAAGGTGAAGGTGCTGCCGTGAAGAAAAAAGAAGATACCCATAAAATGGCAGAAGCCAACAAAGCATTCTCTCACTTTAGATTTTAATTAGAAAGATAAGATGGCAAGAGATTTAAAATTTACCAGAAATATTGGTATTGCAGCTCACATTGATGCTGGTAAAACCACTACCACAGAGCGTATCCTTTATTATGCTGGTGTAAGTCATAAAATTGGTGAAGTGCACGAAGGTGCCGCTACCATGGACTGGATGGCGCAAGAGCAAGAGCGTGGTATTACCATTACCTCTGCTGCTACTACCGTAAACTGGAAATACAGAGGCCAGGATTACCATATGAACATTATTGATACCCCAGGGCACGTGGATTTTACCGTAGAGGTAAACCGTTCTCTTCGTGTATTAGATGGCTTGGTGTTCTTGTTTTCTGCAGTAGATGGGGTAGAGCCGCAATCAGAAACTAACTGGCGTTTAGCAAATAACTACAACGTAGCACGTATCGGTTTCGTAAATAAAATGGACCGTTCTGGTGCCGATTTCTTAAAAGTAGTGAAGCAGGTTAAAGATATGTTAGGTTCTAATGCAGTTCCATTGCAATTACCTATCGGTGCCGAAGATAACTTCAAGGGTGTGGTTGATTTGATCAACAACCGTGGTATTGTTTGGAATGAGCACGATAAAGGAATGACCTTTACCGAAGTGCCAATTCCGGATGATATGAAAGCGGAAGTAGCCGAATGGAGAGAGAAATTATTAGAATCTGTAGCAGAATACGATGAGTCATTGATGGAAAAATTCTTTGATGCTCCAGAAACTATTACCGAGCGTGAAGTTTTAGATGCCTTACGTCAAGCCGTATTAGATGCTAAAATTGTACCGATGGTTTGTGGTTCATCTTTCAAAAACAAAGGTGTACAAACCATGTTAGATTACGTGATGGAATTATTGCCTTCACCGCTAGATTCAGAGGGTGTAACCGGAACTAATCCAGATACAGGTGCAGAAATTTTATTAAAACCAGATGTAAAAGAGCCATTTGCAGCTTTAGCGTTTAAAATTGCAACCGATCCATTCGTAGGTCGTTTATGTTTTATTCGTGTATACTCAGGTAACCTAGAAGCAGGTTCATACATTTACAATACTCGTTCAGAAAACAAAGAGCGTATTTCTCGTATCTTCCAGATGCATGCTAATAAGCAAAATCCAGTTCCTAATGTAGCTGCTGGAGATATTGCTGCGGTGGTTGGTTTTAAGGATATTAAAACCGGTGATACCCTTTGCGATGAGAAAAATCCAATTGTTCTAGAATCGATGGTATTCCCTGAGCCAGTTATCGGTTTAGCTATTGAGCCTAAAACTCAAGCTGACGTCGATAAATTAGGTATGGGCTTGGCTAAACTAGCTGAGGAAGATCCAACCTTTAGAGTACAAACAGACCAAGAAACTGGTCAAACGGTAATCTCTGGTATGGGTGAGCTTCACTTAGATATCTTGATTGACCGTTTAAAGCGTGAATTTAAAGTAGAAGTAAACCAAGGTGCGCCACAAGTAGCTTATAAAGAGGCTATTACAGGCACCACACAGCACCGCGAAACCTACAAAAAACAAACCGGTGGTCGTGGTAAATTTGCCGATATCCAAGTGGTTATTTCGCCAATCGATGCCGATTTCGAAAAAGG
>JBJTNJ010000095.1:0-7872 GCA_046074005.1 Sphingobacteriaceae bacterium | reverse complement strand
AAAAATACAAAGCTTGCCACGGAGTGGGGCTTGTTTAATTTTTTTAGAACATGAAAAAAAATCTATTTTTTTTAGTCTTATTTCTGCCTCTAATTATAACGGCTCAGACAGATAGTCTACAAACAGTTATTGATAATTATTTAGTTAATGGTAAGGCGATTACTTATGTTAAAGTTTATGATTTGCCAGGATTAAATCAAAGTCAGGTAAAAGAATTGATTATTAAAGGCATGAATTTTAATCCTCTTCTTTCTATTTCTCAAACCACGATTTCAGAAAACCAAATTGTAGGTTCATTTTCTAATCTAACAATTGATTTCAGAAAGTATGGATTTAGGTGGGGAGAGATGGCCGTTTGGGTTGGACAACCAGCTTCAGCTAGTTTTGCATTACAATTTAAAGAAGGTAAATATCGACTAATTCTAAAAGATGTTAAACTGTATATTTTTGATTTTAATTCTGATTTTGTAGATAAAGCGGGGAAACTCTCTGGAACAGATAATCCAAGAATGAGAAAGTCATATTATTCATTCGGAAAAACCATGAATGACCTATTTGACTTTGCAAAACAATCAGAAAACAAAGATTGGTAGTTAAATAAGTTACTGTCATTAGTAAAATTATGCTTAAAACCCGAATTCAAGAATTAGCCGCTAGCGTTTTGGAGTCAACTATCCAAAACAGAAGACATTTGCATGCACATCCCGAATTATCTTTTCAGGAGCATGAAACCGTTGCTTATGTGGCGGCTAAGCTAGATGAATTAGGTATTGCTTACCAGCCAATGGCGAACACCGGTTTGGTAGCCCTTATTAAAGGAGATAAACCTTCCGATCAAGTGGTGGCCCTGCGTGCCGATATGGATGCTTTGCCTATTCAAGAAACGAATGAAGTTGCTTACAAATCAATTAATTCTGGGGTAATGCATGCCTGCGGCCACGATGCCCATACTGCATCATTATTAGGTACGGCGGCAATCTTGCAAGCATTAAAAACCGAATTTGAAGGGACTGTTAAGTTAATTTTTCAGCCCGCAGAAGAACTATTGCCCGGTGGCGCCAGTCAAATGATTAAAGAAGGAGTGTTAGAGAATCCGAAACCTCAAGCCGTTATTGGGCAACATGTAATGCCTTTTATCGAAACCGGTAAAGTGGGTTTTCGTTCGGGTAAATACATGGCCTCTACCGACGAGTTGTATGTAACCGTAAAAGGCAAAGGTGGCCATGCCGCTCAGCCGCAACAAAACATAGATCCGGTATTAATTACAGCCCAAATTTTGGTTTCATTACAACAAATTGTAAGCCGTGCGGCCAATCCTAATACCCCTTCAGTATTGTCTTTTGGCAAGGTATTGGCCAATGGTGCCACCAATGTAATACCCAACGAAGTTAACTTAGAAGGCACCTTTAGAACCATGGATGAGGCTTGGCGTGCCGAGGCACACAGCCGCATGAAAAAAATGGCCGAAGGCATTGCCGAAAGCATGGGTGGAACCTGTGAATTCGAAATTAGAAAAGGCTATCCTTTTTTAGTAAACGAAGAAAAACTAACGGCCCAGGCCAAACAATTTGCCGAGGAATATTTAGGAAAAGAAAACGTACTCGACCTAGATATTTGGATGGCTGCCGAAGATTTCTCGTACTACTCTCAAGTAGCCGATGCCTGTTTTTATCGCTTAGGAACTCGTAATGAAGCTAAGGGAATTACCTCCTCGGTACATACGCCCACCTTTGATATCGATGAAAACGCCTTCGCTATTAGCACCGGTTTAATGGCCTATATCGCTTTAAAACGATTGGGTAATTAAAAAACACCTACTTTCACCAATTTTCAGCATCCTTTTTTATCTGTTTGTACATGGAATTTGGTATATTGATTTTTAATTAAACCGAATTTTATGGACAGAAAAGATTTCTTATCGCAAGTGGGTATCGGTGCAGCTGCATTATTAGCCCCTGTTTGTTTGGGAGGTATTGCCGGTTGTGGCAAAAACTCTAAGTCTTCTACCCCTAGTGCACCTGGTAGTGTGGACTTCACCCTTGATGTGAGTACCGGAGCATTGGCTAGTAATGGAGGGTTTTTAGTCAGTCGGGGCATATTGGTTGCACGAACTAATACGGGTACGTTCTTAGCTGTTTCGGCTGCTTGTACACACGAAGGTACTACGGTGAATTATGATGCGACAAATAATAATTTTGTGTGTCCTAACCATGGAGCCCAATTTAGTAGCACTGGTCGGCTTATATCAGGGCCTGCTTTCACTAGTTTAACAAGCTATAATACTTCTAAAACAGGTTCAACCTTAAGAATTTATTCTTAGCAGATGCAAGTTCCTGAACTAGACTTTTTCGATCAAATTTCTTTAGAAGAGTTGCAGGAGCGTGCGCCTATGAATCGGCGGCTAGACCGTAAATACTTGATTTCCCAAGATAAGCTGGCTGTTGTGTTGACCGCCTGTGCGTCTGATTACCAGCTTTTAGCGATTAAAGGTAATAGGGTGTTTGCTTACGGCACTTGGTATTACGACACTCCTGAATATACCTTGTATCATCACCATCATCAAGGAAAGGGGAACCGCTTTAAGGTGCGTAAACGATTATATGCACACAGCGGAGAAACCTACGTAGAACTAAAGTGTAAAAACAATAAAGGCGTTACCGAAAAATACCGAGTAGCCGCAGCCAATGTAGCCGAAGCCTCCGAATTTGTTTTTGCTCACAGCGGTTTACACTCTGAGAGCTTAATAGAAAGTTTGGCAATACACTACCAGCGCATTACACTTTTGCACAAAACCAAGCCCGAGAAAGTCACCCTCGATTTTAATTTGGAATTTAGGGCCGGGCAAGCACAGGCCGATTTTACTAACCTAGTAATTGCAGAGGTTAAAACCGAAAAAGGCCGAGATATGGACTTTGCAAAATTGATGAAAGAACTAGGCATTCGAAGCGGTTCTATTAGCAAATATTGTTTGGGATTAATCGCCCTTAATCAAGCCATAAAATTCAATACTTTTAAGCCAATCTATCGTAGATTTGCAGCACTTAACCAAGCATCTTAAATGACACACCCTAGTTTAATTAATAGCGAAATTGGCCTTAGATACGCAGTAGATATTGCGGCTACTTTTATACTTATTCGAGGAATTTACTTTAGCAATTATAAGCGTAGCGACCTTTTCTTAACCTTTTTCTCTTTTAATACTGTTATTTTCTTTATCTCCTACATGCTTAATCGGGTAGATATGAGCATTGGTTCTGCCTTTGGTTTGTTTGCAGTATTTTCTATGCTGCGTTACCGTACCTCGGGTATTTCTACCAAAGACATGACTTATTTGTTTTTGTGCATTACGCTGGGCATGCTAAATGCAGTGGCACCAGCCGATTTCTTATCGCTTTCTTTAGTAAGTGCTATCTTACTCTTGCTCATATTTGTATTAGAAACTAAATGGATTGTAAAGAAAGAGCAGGTAAATACCATAGTGTACGATAATGTACAACTCATACAAGCCGGCAGAGAGGCAGAACTTTTAACCGATTTACAGCATAGAACTGGTTTCACTATCCATCGCTATGAGGTAAGTGAAATAGATTTTTTAAAAGACACCTGCGTACTCACCGTTTATTCCTACTAAGTACATGAAAAGAATTTTGTTTTTTTTGGCTTTTGTATGCGTTCAACAGTTGGCAAAGGCACAAACTAGCCAAGCCGATCCAACAGATGTGCAAGGCTGGTACGGTGCTGGTTTAAATGTAAATTTACCTTCTAAATGGACAGCGAATTTAGATTATCAGGCCCGTTACATTAACAATATTCGCACCTTTAATGGCTCCTATATTTCTTTGGGAGTAAGTAAAGAGCTCAACGATTTTTTAAGCATCGAAGCAGACTATCGTTTAGCCTTAGTTTCTAGCGCAACCTACCATCGCTTCAGCTTAGGTGCCGAAGCAAGCCGTCGCTTGGGTAAAGTAGATGTTTCTTTACGAGCACTTATTCAAAACACGGTGCAAGATTTTGACGACACAAGTATCCAAAACGATAATAGCGGTTATTGGAGAGTGCGTGCAGCAGCCAAAGTAGGCTTGCTGAAAAAATTAGACATGTACGTACAAATTGAGCCAATTATGAAATTTGGCGGCGTGTATTTTATAGATAATTGGCGTAACACATTGGGTTTTAAGTATAAACTAAGCAAGCAACTCAAGTTGGATGCCTACTATATTTACCGGCCCGATTTTGCTAAAGCAACCTATAATAGGCTGTTCCACATCAACGGAATTTCTCTGGTATATTCGCTAAAACCCAATCGAGTAAAAAAACATAAAAGAGGCTAGAAATAGAATCTAGCAGGTACTGCAGCGCAAAATTTTATCTTCCACGCTATTTTGCGTAATTTTCCATTCATGATTCCACAAGAAACCGTCGATAAAATTATTGAAACCGCCCGTGTTGAAGAGGTGGTTGGCGATTTCGTACACCTTAAAAAGCGTGGAACGAGCTTAATTGGCTTATGCCCTTTTCATAACGAAAAAACACCCTCGTTTAACGTTTCGGTAACTAAGGGTATTTACAAATGTTTTGGTTGCGGCAAAGGGGGCGATTCTGTTCGCTTTGTAATGGATCATGAAAAATACACCTATCCCGAGGCCCTTAAATATTTAGCCCAAAAGTATCAAATTGAAATTGCCGAAGTAGAAAACACTCCCGAAGAGCAAGCGCACAATAACCGCAGAGAAAGTTTATACATCGTATCGGCTTGGGCCGCTAGGTTTTTCCAAGAACAATTATGGGAGGGTGATGAAGGCAAAGCTATTGGTTTAAGCTATTTTAAAGAGCGGGGCTTTCGCGACGATATTGTAAAGAAATTTGAATTGGGCTATTCGCCCGAAGATTGGGACGTGCTTAGCCAAAAAGCTATAAAAGAAGGCTTTAAAGAAGAGTTCCTAGAAGAAACCGGCCTAAGCGTCCGCAACGATAAGGGCAAAACCTACGACCGGTTCCGAGGCAGGGTAATGTTCCCCATTCATAATTTTACCGGACGTGTAATTGGCTTTGGTGGCCGTACGCTCAAAAGCGACAAAAGCGTACCCAAATATGTGAATTCGCCGGAGAGCGATATTTACCATAAATCGAATGTGTTGTATGGCTTGTTTCAAGCTAAAAAAGCCATTAGAGACGAAGACAATTGTTTTTTGGTAGAAGGCTACGCCGATGTACTTTCGGTGCAACAAGCTGGCATTGAAAACGTGGTGGCTTCTTCGGGTACCTCCTTAACTACCGAACAAATACGCCTTATTGGTCGTTTTACCAAAAATATCACCATTTTATACGATGGCGATGCGGCTGGTATTAAAGCCTCATTGCGTGGTTTAGATATGATTTTGGAAGAGGGATTGAATGTAAAAGTGGTCTCTTTTCCCGAGGGGCACGACCCCGATTCGTATGCGCAAGAAGTGGGCAGCTCGGCCTTTAAAACTTATATCGAAGAGAAAAAACAGGATTTTATTCTTTATAAAACAGCCATCTTATTAAAAGATGCCGGCACCGACCCTTTAAAACGAGCCGCACTTATTCGCGAAGTAGTAGAGAGCATTGCCAAAATTCCGGATAGCATTATTGCCTCCGTGTTTCTACGAGAATGTAGTTCTTTAATGCAAATGGAAGAGCGGGTATTGCTTACCGAGCTTAATAAAATTAAGCAAGCCAAGCAGAAACGAGTGCCTTTGCCTCAGCCCAGCATGCCGCAGCAGGAAGAGTCTATTGTCGATACAGCTCCCTCATCGGGTTCGAGCAGCGATGAAAACCAAGAAAAAGAAATTGTGCGCCTATTGCTAGCCTATGGTAAAGAGCAAGTGAGTTGGGATAGCCATACCAATACCTTTATTGGCCCCTATGTGTTGGCCAATTTAAGCGATGTTGAATTCGAACATCCTGTTTGTGCCCTTTTTATTGACGAGTATAAAAAAAACTTGGCTCAAGGCAAAATTCCAAGCGAACAGGAGTTTATAAAACATACAAATTCCTCTATAGCCGATTTGGCTATAGGTCTTATTTCGTCGCCTTATACGCTAAGTGAAAACTGGTATGCTAAACGTAAAATTTACGTACGTAACGAATCGGAAAACCTTAAAGGGACTATATTAGGAGGCATTTTTCACCTAAAAAAGAAAAAAATAGATCAACTTATATTAGCGGTGCGTGCCGAGATTCAGGAAGAAAGCGACCCCGATAATCAAGCTATTTTAATGAAAAAATACATGCAGGTGAAGGATATGGAGAAATTGATTTCTCAGCAATTGGGCTCGGTAATTGTAAAGTAATGACAGCTGCAGGTGAATTGGGTAAACGGGGAGAGACTTGGGCCCGAGATTATTTTTTAAAACATCATTACGAAATTTTAGAACAGAACTGGACCTTCGATAGGGCAGAGCTTGATTTGATAGTCTACCAAGATCAAACCCTTATTTTTGTAGAAGTAAAAACAAGAAGTGGTGTAGCCTTTGGTACCCCCGAAGAGTTTGTAGATGCAGCCAAGCAGAAGCACTTACAACGAGCTGCCGAAGAATACATTCGCTTAATGAACCATCAGGGAGAAGTGCGATTTGATATCTGTGCAATTTTAGTAGATGAAGCGCAAAACCCAACTATTAAACATATTATAGATGCCTTTTGGCCCGAATAATTCGCTATGAAACAATCCGCTTATTTCTTTTTGTGTAGCCTCCTTTTAGTGGCAAGTTGCACCAATTCTTCAAAAAATGAAAGTGCTTATTTTTTAAGTCCAGAAGCCGGAACACTTGTTTCGGTGGGCGATGAAGTGAAACTCCAGTTACGCTTTCCGGAAGGTAAGTCTGCCGATTCAGTAGTTTATTTTGTAGACGATCAACGCTTTTCGACGGTTAAAGACAGCCAATTGGTAGTTTTTCCAACAGTTACAGCCAAAATTGGTTCTCGTTTAATTACCGCTAAGGTATATAACAATGGGGAAGCCCAAGAAGTAAGTACCAATGTGCTAATAAAACCAGCCCAAGCGCCCGAAATGTTTAGTTATAAAGTGTTGGCCACTTTTGCACACGATACGTCTTCGTATACGCAGGGTTTAGAATTTCACGACGGTATTTTTTACGAAAGTGATGGCGAATATGGCGGTTCTAGCCTCCGAAAAGTAGCTCCAGAAACGGGAAAAGTGCTTAAAAAACAAGATTTAAGTAAAGAGTTTTTCGCCGAAGGCTTGAGCGTACTAGGCGATAAAATCGTACAACTCACTTGGCAAGAAAATGTAGGCTTTGTGTACAATAAAAATAGTTTTGTGTTGCTGGGCCAGTTCCCTTATCAAAACAGCAGAGAGGGTTGGGGCTTGTGTAACGATGGCCAACGTTTTTATAAATCGGATGGTACCAATCAAATTTACTTCTTAAATAAAGATACGTACCAAGAAGAGGGTTTTATAGAAGTGTATGATAACCAAGGGCCCGTGAACGAACTCAACGAATTAGAATACATTGATGGTAAAATCTATGCCAATGTGTACCAAAGCGATAAAATAGTGATTATAGACCCTAAGAGTGGGGCGGTTACCGGAGAACTAGATTTGAGCGGTATGTTGCAGCCCAAAGATCGCTACGCCAATACCGATGTATTAAATGGCATTGCCTACGATGTTGCCGGTAAAAAACTATACGTAACCGGTAAAAAATGGTCGAAACTATTTCAAATAGCGCTTATTAAACGCTAGCGCCAAGCCTTATATTGGTTAATTAAACCGTTAGTAGACGTATCATGGCTGCTTACCTTACCTTCTGACTCTAGTTCTGGCAGAATTTGATTGGCCAATTGCTTACCCAATTCCACACCCCATTGGTCGAAACTAAATAC
>JBJTNJ010000094.1:0-18503 GCA_046074005.1 Sphingobacteriaceae bacterium | reverse complement strand
TTAGAGCGTTTTGGCTGTAAAGATAAGATTGTGAGTTTTGTATTGCCGCTAGGCTATTCGTTTAATTTAGATGGCTCTATGATGTACATGACCTTTGCTTCTTTGTTTATTGCACAAGCCTATGGTATTCATTTGGGTTTTGAGCAGCAACTATCTATGTTGCTTATTTTAATGCTTACTAGTAAAGGTATTGCGGGTGTGCCCCGAGCTTCTTTAGTTGTTATTGCCGGCACCATTGCTACGTTTAACATTCCCGAAGCTGGTTTGGCTTTATTAATAGGCATAGACCCCTTACTAGATATGGGCCGCTCGGCAACCAATGTAGTGGGTAATAGTGTGGCTACTGCCGTTATTAGCAAGTGGGAAGGTGAACTAGGAGACTATCAAGGATAATTTTTAGAGCGATGACAGACAGACAGAAAAAAATATTTTTAGCCATTTGTATTGTAGTGCCATTTTTGGCTTATTGCATTTATTATTATGGCATTATGATTAAAAACGCTCCTTACAAATTCTCCGAAATGGAGTCAATTAGCCTGAAATATGGGCTAGGAGATAGTTTAATTAATCAATACGATAGTAAAACAGGCCTTTACCAATATGTAAACGACCACGATTCTTTGGTAAAAACCCAAGTGAAGTTAAGTAAAGACGATTTGCTATACTTACACCGCAAGGCGGTAGAATTAGGCTTTTGGAATTTTCCGCAGAATATGCGGGTAAACCCCGAAGAGCGTACGCATAAAACTGCACCACATTATTATTTAGAGTTTAAGTACCAGCGCAAGAGCAAAACAGTAGATTTTGATGCCGATTACGCAGGTAATGAAAAGCTGAAAGATGCGGCCAAAACCTTAATAGAAACGGTGAGTACCACTATTAACGATGCAGAAGATAGACAACTTAAACGCTAAGCCCTATTTTTATTAAAAATTGTTTGCAAATACTGTGAATTCTTTCAGAGAAACCCTATATTTGCACCTCATTTAACATTAAAAACCAATAAATAACCATGTACGCAATAGTAAATATAGCCGGACAGCAATTTAAAGTTGCTAAAGACCAGCATCTTTTTGTACACAGATTACAAGGAGACGAGGGCGCTAGTATTGAATTTGACAATGTATTATTGGCTGAAGATGGCGGTAAATTTAAGGTAGGTACGCCTACGGTTAAAGGTGCGGTAGTTTCGGCTAAAATCGTGTCTCATTTAAAAGGAGATAAAGTGATTGTTTTCAAAAAGAAACGTCGTAAAGGCTACAAAAAGAAAAACGGTCACCGCCAACAATTCACCAAAATCCAGATTACTGGTATTAAATTATAAGTTTAGATTGTTCAATAGAATTGTTTTCAATTCATAAGTAAATAAAACATGGCACATAAGAAAGGGGCCGGTAGTTCCAGAAACGGTCGCGAATCCCATAGTAAACGTTTAGGTATCAAGATCTTTGGTGGTCAATCGGCAATTGCTGGTAACATCATTGTTCGTCTACGTGGTACCCAACACCATCCAGAGAAAAATGTAGGTTTAGGTAAGGACCACACTCTTTTTGCTTTAATTGATGGTACCGTTGTTTTTAGAAAACGTGCAGATAACAAATCATATGTTTCTGTAGTACCTGCAGAAGTACAGGTAGCTGCTCCTAAGAAAGCTGCTGCTCCTAAAGTAGCTGCACCAGTTGCTGAGGTTGTAGAAAGTGCTCCGGTTGCTGCTGAAAAAGCTGCTCCTGCTAAAAAAGCACCAGCTGCTAAGGCTCCTGCTAAAAAGGCTACTGCTCCTAAAGCTGCTGCTGAGAAAAAAGCTCCAGCTAAGAAAGCTGCTCCAAAGAAATAAGTTTTTTATTTTTTTTTATTTAAAAGCCTCTTCGTATATCGGAGAGGCTTTTTTTATTGCTCTCTTAGTAGGAGTTGAGCGGCAAAGCTGCCTAAGGCTTCTTTACGAATGGGGTCTACTTGTATCTTATCTAATTGCTCAATAGCCTTTTTCGCATAGTCTTGCATGGCTGTTTCGGCCAATTCACGCACTCCTAAACGGTTATAGAGCTCGGTTATGGCTTTTATTTTTTCATCGGCTTGGTAATTACTAGCTTCTAGCCAATAGGTTAACTCATCCGCATCGTTTTCTTTGGCTAATTCTTGTGCTTTAATAAGCAAATAGGTTTTCTTATTGGCTAAAATATCACCCGCTAGTTGTTTTCCAAATTTATCGGGGTTGCCGTAAACATCTAAAATATCGTCTTGTATTTGGAAAGCAATGCCCAAATCTTCGCCAAAGCCTTCTAATAAATCGCTTTCGGCCGTAGATGCACCTGCTATAAGAGCACCTATTTTTAGGGATCCACCTAATAAAACAGCTGTTTTGAGGCGTATCATTTCAATGTAATCAGGTAAGGATACGTTTGATTGAATTTCGAAATTCATATCAAATTGTTGTCCTTCGCAAACACTCACAGCAGTTTCATTAAACACACGCAATACGGGGCGTAATAACTTCTCTTCTAAACTATTAAGCAGCAAAATGTACCCTTGAACTAGCATTACATCGCCCGAAAGGATGGCAATATTTACGTTCCATTTTTCGTGTACTGTTTGCTTTCCACGGCGTAGGGGAGCTTTATCCATAATATCGTCGTGCATAAGCGTGAAATTATGAAATACCTCTACGGCCAATGCCGGATCTATTGCTTTTTTAATATCCCCGTTGAAAAGCTCACAGCCCATTAATAATAGTACCGGGCGCATGCGTTTTCCGCTCATGGCCAGTAGGTAGCTTATGGGCTCGTACAATTCGGCCGGTTGTTGGGGATAGGTTTTGGCGTTTACTGCTTCTGCAAGCACTGCCTGTAGCTCTTCAATAGTGTGCATGTAAATACTTATACGGTTACTAAGGTAAAATCAATCTGGCGTTTAGATAAATCTACTTTTTTTACTTTAATGGTTACATTGTCGCCTAATTGGTATTTGCGCTTTTTGCGCTGCCCAATAATGCAATAGTTTTTTTCATCTAATACATAAAAATCATCGCTAATGTCTCTTAAACGAACCATGCCTTCGCACTTATTCTCCGATAATTCAACATACATACCCCATTCGGTTACCCCCGAAATAATGCCTTCAAATTCTTTGCCCACATTGTCTTTCAAGTATTCGGCTTGCTTATATTTTACCGAGGCTCTTTCGGCATCTGCGGCTCGTTTTTCCATCTGTGAAGAATGTACACAGAGCTTTTCATAATGCTCGGCATTAGCCGAAGATCCGCCAGCTAAATAATGAGCCAATAAACGGTGTACCATCACATCGGGGTAGCGACGTATAGGAGAGGTGAAATGGGTATAATAATCGAAGGCCAAACCATAATGACTCGATTGTTTGGTGGTGTAAATTGCTTTGGCCATAGATCTGATAGCCAACTGTGTTAATACGTTTTGCTCATTTTTTCCTTCTACATCTTCTAATAAAGCATTTAAGGAGTAGGCAATGGTTTTATCAGATTGGGTGTTTATTTTGTAGCCAAATTTGGCGGCAAACTGAGCAAAATTTAACAAAGCTTCTTCTTTTGGCGAATCGTGGGCTCGGTATACAAAGGTGTATTTATGTTTTCCTTGGCCTTTTTTAGCTATAAATTCGGCCACTTTTCGGTTGGCCAAGAGCATGAAATCTTCGATAAGTTTATGTGCATCTTTGCGCTCTTTTACATATACTCCAATGGGTTTGCCTTGTTCATCGAGTTTAAATTTTACTTCAGCCGATTCGAAACTGATGGCTCCGGCTTTAAACTTACGTTCCCGCAAAATATAGGCTAGTTCGTTTAGCTTGAGTATTTCTTTTGCAAAATCGCCTTGTTTTCCTTCTATAAGTTCTTGGGCTTCTTCGTAAGCAAAGCGCTTATCTGAATGAATAACAGTACGTCCAAACCATTCGGAATGGATGTGTGCTTGTTCATCGAGCTCAAAAACAGCCGAAAAACACAACTTATCTTCGTTAGGGCGTAGGGAGCACAGTCCGTTAGAAAGGCGCTCGGGGAGCATCGGTATAACTCTATCTACCAAATATACCGAAGTGCCTCTGTCGAAGGCTTCAACATCTAGCGGTGAATCGGGGAGTACATAATGTGATACATCGGCAATATGTACGCCAATTTCATAGTTTCCGTTCGCTAGTACTTGAAAAGAAATGGCATCGTCGAAATCTTTCGCATCAAAAGGGTCTATGGTAAAGGTGGGCACCTTTCTAAAATCTCGACGTTTGGTTATCTCGTCGCTAGGTATTGTTTCGGGTATGGCATCTGCTTCTTCTTCTACTGCCTTTGGAAATGCCAATGGAAAGCCAAAATCGGCTAAAATAGCGTTCATTTCGGCGTTATTGTCGCCTTGTTTCCCTAATACATGGGTAATTTTACCAATGGGGTTTTTAGCCCCTTCGGGCCATTCGCTAATGTGCGCTATGGCTTTTTCATTATCTTTCGCTCCATTTAAATCTGCCAGCGGAATAAAAATATCGTGCTGCATTTTGCGGTCGTCGGGTACAAAAAAGGCAAAACGATCCGATAGTTTTACAATACCGGTGAAATCCATCTTGGCTCGTTCTAAAATTTCTACTACTTCACCTTCTTTTTTACGGCCACCTTTTTGTTTGGCATATACATATACCCGTACGGTATCGCCATGTAAGGCAGTGCGCAATTTGCGTGGGGCAACGTAAATATCGGGTTCAAATTCGTCTTCGGTGCTAATAAAAGCTGATCCATCGGAGGTTAAATCAACCCTACCTGTAATAAAAGTTTTAAGTTCTTTTAGTTGAAAACGCCCACGTTCTGGCTCTCTTAAAGTTCCTTTGCGTACTTCATCGCGAAGAATTTCGGCAATGGTATCCCGAGCATCTGCATCGTCTAATTTAAGTTTTGCAGAAACTTGTTTTGGATTTAGAAGTTGCTGCCCCGATTTTTGAAAAATTTCTAAAATCAGTTGTGCTAATACTTCTTTAAAATGGTGGGCTTTTTTAGACATGTAGACCAATATACCAAATTTCGGAGGGTTTGGCTAATTGCACTGCTAGATTTCATCAAAAATTAACACAAAATTTAATTTTTAGGGTACGATACTCACCGCTTCATCGGGAATGGTAGGTAATCCTTTAAACCGAAGTAGCAACTGTGCAGTGGTTAATACGTCTTTTTGGCAATAGCTTTGAATGCGTTGCAAATCTTGATCTTTCCAATACACCCAATGTACATCGCTACCTTCCATGTCTTCTTTAGGGCTGGGAATGCCAAAAATTGTGGCCAATAAATGTAATGAAGTATAGTTTTTATAATCGCCAAATTTCCATAGTTCCATGGTATCTAGGTGATTAATTTCCCAAGGTTTTTTACCTGCTATTTGCAAGCAGGCCGGTATTTCTACCCCATTTATAAGCATGCGGCGGCAGAGATACGGGAAGTCGAACTCTTTACCATTATGGGCACAAAGTACCACATGGGCGGGTTGTTTTTTTATAATCTCTATAAATTGGAGTAGAATTTCTTTTTCGTCGTGCCTGGCAATAGATTTTATACGGAAAGTCCAGTTGCCTTGGCGTTTAATATAAATACCAAAAGAAATGCATACGATTTTACCAAATTCGGCGAAAATACCGGCTTTGGGATAGTATTCTTCGGGCGTTTCGCCCTCTTTTCGCATAAAACGAGTTTTGTGTGCCCAAAGTTCTAGTAAATTGGAGGGAATTTCTGTTGCAGAAGCATATTGGGGTACCGTTTCTACATCGAGTACCAACACATTTTTTAGATTTACTTGCTGCAACATGGGTGTAAATTACATGTTTTTCCTGAAAATGAGCCTATTGGCCAATTAATACTCCGGGTTTATTTACTAGTGGAATGCGGATTAAATTGCCATCCACAATGCTCTCGGGCATAAACACAAACTTCTTATCGTATAAATTATTGTGTAAATAATAGCTCAGCCAATATTCGTTGGCCAAGCCAAAAACGGCCTCATCAATTAGTTCAATAGCTACGGCCGATTGTGCCGCAACGGTACCCATAGAATGGCGTAGGGTGGAGGTTTTTACCTCCTTGCCATTGAGCGTTCCATAACCAGTAGAGGCAATTAATACAGTGTCAATAGCCTCATTACGTTGGTTAATGAGGTATACTTTCCAAGTACGGCTTTGTGTGTCTTCATGCTCTAGTACTACGGCAACAGAAATGCCTTCCACGACTGGTTGCAGAATGTCTTTCTTCATAAAGAAAATGCTTATTTTTTCTTAGCGAAACGTTTAGCTCCGCCTTTTTTAGGCTCTTTTTCGGCAGCTTCGGCTAATACCAATACCTCGGCATAGCTAATGCTTTCGGGCGTTTTATCTTTTGGTATTTTGATATTTAGCTTGCCAAATTTGATGTAGGGGCCCCAACGTCCGTTTTCGATACGGGCATCCGGATTTTCATCAAATACTTTAATTAGCTTATCAATATCTTTCTGGCGCTTTTCTTGGATAATTTCAATGGCTTTTGCCTCTTCCAAGGTATGCGGATCTAGCTCTTTAGGAATGGAATAAAAAGCCCCATCGTGACGTACATAGGGTCCAAATTTGCCAATGGCCACTACCATGTCTTTATCCTCAAATTGCCCAAGCGTTTTAGGCAATTTAAACAGTTCTAAGGCATCTTCTAGGCTAATGCTTTCCATCATTTGCCCGGTACGTAAGCTGGCGTAGCGTGGTTTTTCTTCATCCTCGGCATCGCCAATTTGAACAAAGGGGCCAAAACGACCAATACGAACAGAGATTTTTTTGCCAGAAACGGGGTCAATGCCTAAATCGCGACCGCCGTTTGCTCGTTCTGCATGATCGAGGGTGTTTTGCACCTCCGAATGGAAAGGATCGTAAAAATTACGCAACATGGCTGTCCAATTGGTTAAGCCTTGAGCAATATCATCAAACTCCTTTTCTACTTTGGCGGTAAAGTGAAAATCAACAATACCTTTAAAATGTTCTACCAAAAAATCGTTTACAATGGCACCAATATCGGTAGGGAATAGTTTCGATTTTTCGGCTCCAGTGTTTTCGCTACGAGTCTCTGCCTGAATAGTGCCGTTTTTAAGAGTAAGTACGTCGTAGTTACGAGTTCTTCCTTCTCTATCTTCCTTTACTACATAACCTCGGTTTTGCACCGTTGAAATGGTAGGCGCATAGGTTGATGGACGCCCAATACCTAGTTCTTCTAATTTTTTAACCAAGCTGGCTTCGGTATATCGGGCTGGCGGACGAGAATAACGTTCTGTAGCCGTTAATTCACGTAAACTAAGTGTTTGACCTTTAGCCAATGGAGGTAAAATAGCATCTTGTTTGCTGTCTTCTGCGGTAAGTTCGGTATCGTCATCTTCGTCGGTCGATTCCATATATACTTTTAAGAACCCATCAAATTTTAATACTTCGCCTTGAGCAACTAGTTCTTCTTTACGGGTAGAAATGCCAATTTTGGCGGTCGTTTTTTCAAAAGTAGCCTCGGCCATTTGTGAGGCAATGGCTCGTTTCCAAATTAATTCGTACAAGCGTTTTTCTGAAGGATCGCCCTGGAGCGTATGCACGTCAAAATAGGTGGGACGAATGGCCTCGTGAGCTTCTTGGGCTCCGGCCGATTTGGTTTTATATTTTCGTACTTGGTGGTATTTTTCGCCAAAAGCCGAATTTATTTCGTTGGCAGCGGCAGCCAAAGCAGTATCCGATAAATTTACCGAATCAGTACGCATATAGGTGATTTTACCTGCTTCGTATAGCTTTTGTGCCACCGACATGGTTCTTGCTACCGAAAAACCTAATTTACGGCTAGCCTCTTGTTGTAGGGTAGAGGTGGTAAATGGGGCGGCAGGGCTACGTTTACTTGGTTTAGTTTCTAGACTGTTAACAGTAAAAATAGCTGATTTACAATCGTTTAAAAATTGCTCGGCTTCCCCTTTTTTGCTAAAGCGTTCGCTCAATTCGGCTTTAAATAATTCTTTGCCGGTATCGGTAGAAAAAACAGCCACTACTTTAAAAGCAGCCTCGGCAGTAAATTGATTTACTTCTCGTTCTCTATCTACAATTAAGCGTACAGCAACCGATTGTACACGACCGGCAGATAAAGAGGGTTTTACTTTTTTCCAGAGTACGGGCGATAATTCAAAACCTACCAAGCGGTCTAACACACGGCGGGCTTGTTGCGCATTTACTAAGTTATAATCGATTGTTCGTGGACGCTCAATGGCTTTTAAGATAGCCGGTTTGGTAATCTCATGAAAAACAATGCGTTTTGTTTTCTCTTCTTTGAGGCCAAGGGTTTCAAATAAATGCCAAGAAATGGCTTCCCCTTCACGGTCCTCATCGGATGCTAACCATACCATTTCGGCTTCTTTGGCTAGTTTTTTAAGTTCGCTTACTACCGCTTTTTTATCGGCCGGAACTTCGTATTTCTGTTCAAAATTATGGGCGGTGTCAATAGCTTCGTCTGTTTTAACCAAATCTCTGATATGTCCGTAGCTCGATTTTACTAGAAAATCTTTACCCAGATATCCTTCGATGGTTTTGGCTTTCGCCGGTGACTCCACTATTAATAGATTTTTCGCCATTTGGTAGAAATGTAATTTCTGCAAATAAAGACATTATAATAAGGAATGCAAAATTAGGCGCTGTTTTGGGCGAATATTTTTTGTGGCTAATGGGTTTTACATCAAAAATCCACCACCCAACAAATCACTACCCTCGTAAAAAACGGCAGACTGTCCGGGAGCAATGCCTGAAACTGCATGGAGAAAGTCGATTTTTAATTCATCGCCATCTTGAACAATCCTGCTCATGGTGCCGGCATCTTTATAGCGTACTTTAGTTACCGCCTCTAATGGGCTTAAAATATGTTCGTATTTTACCAAATTGAGGTTTTTTACACGTGCACTCATTTGCTCTAACTCATTTTGGGTGCCCAGCATTACGGTATTGCTTTCTGGTAAAATACGGGTAACGAACATGGGTTCGCCAAGGGCAATGCCTAATCCTTTACGTTGGCCAATGGTATAATATGGATAGCCCAAGTGTTTACCAACTACTTTTCCATTACTTAAAACGAAGTTTCCGGGACCAATACGCTCATCTAAATTGCTTACTTTGTGGCGTAAAAAAGCACGGTAATCATTATCGGGCACAAAACAAATCTCATAACTCTCCGATTTATTGGCCAATTCTATCTGGCCCATATCCAGCGCCATTTGTTTAATTTCTGATTTGGCAAAACTGCCTAAGGGGAATTTTGTACGGGCTAAATTCTCTTGAGAAACACCCCACAATACATATGATTGATCTTTATGCTCGTCTTTTCCTTTAGAAATTACGTAACGGCCGTTATCTTGTTGCCGAATGTTGGCATAGTGCCCGGTGGCAATAAATTCACAATCGAGCTTATCGGCACGCTTTAATAAGGCCTCCCATTTAATGTACGTATTGCAAAGTACACAAGGGTTAGGAGTGCGTCCGGCCAAGTATTCATCCACAAAATTATCGATCACAAAATCGCCAAACTCTTCGCGGATATCTAAAATATAATGCGGAAAACCATACCCAACGGCCAAAGAGCGGGCATCGTTAATGCTGTCTAAGCTGCAGCAACCTGTTTCTTTAGAAGAACCTCCAGCAGATGCATAATCCCACGTTTTCATGGTAAGTCCGATCACCTCATAGCCCTGCTCGTGCAACATCACCGATGCCACCGAGCTATCTACACCACCACTCATGGCGACTAAAATTCTGCCGTGCTTACTCATAAGTTGCAAATATAGGCCTTTTTATACGTTTATTATCCTGTATAAGGTCAGCCAAGGGTCAATTCACTTCATAAATCAGTGATTTTACTTTAGTGGAGATTAGATCTCGAACGGTGTTAAATGCTTCAGGTTCCATGTCTCTTGGATCGGGTATTTGCCAATCTATCCGATTTGCTGCAGGTATCCAGGGGCAAGCATCTCCGCAGCCCATGGTAACCACATAGTCGTATCGAATATTGGGTATCTCATCTAATGATTTAGAATCATGCGTGTTTAAATCGTACCCTAACTCAGCCATGGCCGCAATCGCCTTGGGGTTTATTTTTCCAGAAGGACTAGACCCTGCGCTATAAGCTATTACCGAATCACCTCCCCACATCTTGGCAAAAGCTTGTGCCATTTGGCTGCGATTGCTATTCTCTATGCAAACAAATAAAAATGTTTTTTTCATGGCTAAAACTTTTGTTCTTGCTTTAAAGCCCAGTTTACTAATAAGATAAGTACCGGTACCTCAATGAGAGGCCCAATAACTGCCGCAAACGCCACTCCTGAATGAATACCAAAAACCGCAATAGCTACGGCAATACCTAGTTCGAAATTGTTTCCCGCAGCAGTAAAAGCTAGTGAAGTAGAACGTTGGTAATTAATACCCGCTTTTTTTGCCAAATAAAAGGCGGCAAAAAACATCACTACAAAATAAATTATTAGCGGAATGGCAATTCGGATTACATCTAGTGGTAGTTGAACAATAAGCTTGCCTTTTAAACTAAACATCACCACAATAGTAAATAATAACGCAGTTAAAGTTATTGGACTAATAGCTGGTAAATACACATTTTCTAGCCATTCTTTTCCTTTTGTTTTAGTGATAAGCACCCTAGAAAGCCACCCGGCAATAAAGGGAATGCCTAAATAAATAAATACACTCTGAGCAATTTGCTCAATCGTTACGTGTACTTCAAATCCTTTTAAACCCAATAATGGGGGGAGCTTAGTAATAAAAAACCATGCATATATGCTATAAAATAGTACCTGAAAAATGGAATTAAAAGCAACTAATCCAGCCGTATATACTCGATCACCTTTAGCCAAATCGTTCCAAACAATAACCATAGCAATACAACGGGCAATGCCAATCATAATTAACCCCGACATATATTCCGGATAATCCCTCAAAAATACAATGGCTAAAATAAACATGAATACAGGGCCAATAATCCAGTTTTGCAGCAAAGAAATACCCAATACTTTAGTGTTTTTGAATACTTGGGGTAGTTCCTCAAATTTCACTTTAGCCAAAGGTGGGTACATCATTAAAATGAGCCCAATTGCCAAGGGGATATTGGTAGTTCCATATTGAAAGGAATTGATGAAGCTCTCCGTATCGGGTATCAAATAGCCTAATGACACACCTAAAGCCATAGCTACAAATATCCATAGAGTAAGGTATCGGTCTAAAAAAGAAAGTTTTGCATTCATATCATTAGCAGCAAGTAAATGATTTCTGTTCGTTTAAAGTGTTAAATAATCCGGTTAGCTGTTTAGTGAATTTATCCATGTTTTCGCCATGAATACAATAGCACGATTTTTTTCCATCCACAGTCCCTTTTACTAAACCGGCCTCTTTCAAGTCTTTTAAATGCTGTGAAACAGTAGACTGTGCTAGGGGTAATACCTCTACAATTTCACCACAAATACAAGAATTTTGAGTCGCTAAAATGCGCAAAATTGCTATGCGTGCAGGATGGCCAAGTGCTTTTGCGAAGACGGCCATCTCTTGATCACTAAGAGTAAATTCATTTTTTTTATTTTGAGCCATATGTTTTTATTATATATCGTAAATATACGATATATAAAATATGAAATAAAAACCTTTTTAACGTTTTTAAAGAAAAAATAGAGGGAGGTAAAAATAACAAAAGCCGAACCTGGTAGTTCAGCTTTTGTACTCGGAGCGGGAATCGAACCCGCACGCCTGTTGAGGGCACAGGATTTTAAGTCCTGCGTGTCTACCAGTTCCACCATCCGAGCAGGTGATTTACTTTTAAAAAGTAACCCTTCCACTGGTGGAAGGGTTTTGGAGCGAAAGACGAGATTCGAACTCGCGACCCCGACCTTGGCAAGGTCGTGCTCTACCAACTGAGCTACTTTCGCTTTGGGTGAATGCAAATATAGAGAGAAATGCAATCTTGACAAGAAATTTTTTGATTTTTTTCTTTAACGAGCTAAGTTCTTGTTTTTCAGCACTTCTGTAATTAAATCCGTTTCAAATCCTCGGCTTATTAAGTACTGTTGTAACTTGTAACGACGTTTAAAAGCATCTTTTTCGCTGAGTAGGCGTTCTTTTTTATTGTAAACGGCTAGTAATTTTTGCTCGTATTCATCGTAATCCAAGCTCTTAAGTGCTTTCTGAATGAGTTTGTCAGGTACCCGTTTAAATTTCAGTGCCTGTTTAATTTTTACTCTACCCCAACCCTTAATACGCAATTTGCCTTGAGCAAATACCAGGGCAAAACGTTCTTCATTCAAGAAATTATCTTGAATAAGCGTAGAGATTAGTTGTTCTACCTGAGTCGAATGAAGTCCCCAGTCGTACAATTTATCACGTACTTCTTGTTGAGAACGCTCCTGATACGCACAATATGCTTGGGCTTTGGCATGTGCTTTTTCCGGAGAGAGCGGGCGACGTTTGGGAGCTTCGTTTTCCATATTTTGGGTAAATTCGGAAATTCTTCGCAGATTGTTAAAATTTTGATGAAATTCGTATCCAAATGAACCACCTTCTGTATTCTGTACACGAATTAGAAAGGGCAATGGGAGCCGAGCCGCTTATTCAGCGGACAGAGGTAACCATAAGAACCTTATTAACGGATAGTCGTAAGCTCCACGATACCGCCTTTGGGCTTTTTTTCGCCCTTCAGAATCGTAGAGATGGCCACGTATATCTCCAAGATGCATACCAAGCAGGTGTCCGCTCTTTTGTAATTTCTTCTGCTAGCATAGACTCTAAGCAATTTCCCGAGGCTAATTTTTACTTGGTAAAAGATACTTTACAAGCATTACAAGACTTAGCTGCGCATCATCGAGCTAAATTTAACTATCCGGTACTAGCTATTACAGGCAGTAATGGTAAAACGGTAGTCAAAGAATGGTTATTTCAAGTTCTTTCGGCAAAATATAAGATTGTACGTAGCCCCAAAAGCTATAATTCGCAATTGGGCGTAGCGCTTGCCCTTTGGGAAATGACCGAGGCTCATAATTTAGCGATTATAGAAGCAGGTATTTCTAAACCGGGTGAAATGGCTAAGTTGGCTCGAATGATCCGGCCTACTATGGGTGTACTCACGCACATGGGCGAAGCGCATGCAGAAGGTTTTTCGTCTTTTGAGACTAAGTTGAGTGAAAAGCTGAAGTTATTTAGTGGTGTACAAACCCTTGTTATTAGCGATGAGTATGCTGGAGCGTGCAGCGTTCCAACTTTTGTCTGGGGCAAGCAAGCTTCTTGCGATTTACAGGTACAAGCAAACAATAGTGCCGGAGGTAGAACTCTTATTTACGCTACTTATCAGCAACACCCGCAGCATATTAACATTCCTTTTACCGATGCGGCTTCTATAGAAAATGCCACCTGCTGCTGGGCTACTTTGTTGGCTCTGGGTGAACCAATCGAAACTATTTTTGATAAAATGAGTCGTTTGCAAGCTGTGGAAATGCGTTTAGAGCTTAAAAATGGGATTAATAACTGTGCTGTTATAGACGATTCTTATAGTTGCGATGTGAGTTCTTTGGCCATAGCGCTCAGCTTTTTAAAACAACAGCAACAACACGAAAAGCACAGTTTAATTCTCTCCGATATTTCCGAATCATCGCTTTCGGATGAAACGCTATACAAACAAATTGCCAATTTGGTAGAAGAAACTCGAGTGAGTAGATTTATAGGGGTGGGCCCCAGAATTGGCAAATTTGCACGATTTTTCCCCAAAGGCTCAGCTTTTTACGACAAAACTGCAGATCTCATAGCCGCGGTACCTGACCTTAATTTTGCTAACGAATCTATTTTAATTAAAGGTGCACGAGCCTTTGCTTTTGAGCAAATAAGTGCTCATTTGGTACAACAAGTACACGAAACGGTACTAGAAATTAATTTAAACGCACTCGAAGCCAATTTAAATTATTACCGAAGCCAACTGAAAGAAGGTGTAAAAGTGATGGCCATGGTTAAAGCTTTTTCCTATGGAAGTGGCAGCGCCGAAATTGCCAATCTTTTACAATTTAATAGGGTAGACTATTTAGCCGTGGCCTATGCCGATGAAGGGGTTGCCTTGCGTCAAAGCGGCATTACCTTACCCATTATGGTGATGAACCCCGATATTGCCGCTATCGATACCATTATTCAGCATGAATTAGAACCCGAAATATATAGCCTTAGAACATTAAATGCCATCGATTTAGCCTTAAAAAAGCATCAAAAAGAACGGTACCCTGTTCACATTAAACTAGATACCGGGATGCATCGCTTGGGCTTTACGATAGAAGAACTTCCTCAGGTAGCTGAGATGTTATCTAATAGTACCAATATGAAGGTTCAAAGTGTGTTTTCACACTTGGCTGCAGCCGAAGATTCCGCTGAAGATGCCTTTACGCAGGAGCAAATAAACGTATTTACGCAAGCTGCCCAGCAATTAAGCAATAGGTTAGGCTATTCTTTTATTCGTCATTTGGCCAATACTTCCGGTACTAGCCGTTGGAAAGCCGCACAGTTTGATATGGTACGTTTGGGTATAGGTTTATACGGAATTGATAAAACACTTCCTGCAGGTATTTTGCAAGTGGTTTCTACTCTTAAAACTACAGTTAGCCAGCTCAAACCCATTAAACCAACAGATACTATTGGTTATAACCGTTTAGGCAAATTGCCTAATGGAGGTATCATTGCCACAGTTAAAATTGGGTATGCCGATGGGTACCCTAGAGGCTTAGGAAATGGAGTAGGAAAAATGCTAGTGAATGGACAATTAGTGCCCACTATTGGCAGTATTTGTATGGATATGTGTATGCTAGACGTTACAGGAGTATCAATAGAAGAAGGTGACCAAGTGATTGTATTTAACCAAGATTTACCGGTAGAAAACCTGGCAAAAAGCCTGAACACCATCTCTTATGAGGTTCTTTCGGGTATTTCGCAACGAGTAAAACGAGTATATTACTACGAATAATAAATTACGATGAATAAACTGTTTAAAATTTTAGTCAACTATTTTGTAAAAGGAATATTGGTGGTAGTGCCTATTGGGCTGGCTGTTTATTTTGTGGTTTGGGCGGTTAAAGCCCTCGATTCTAGCTTAAACCTCAGCAATTTCTTTTGGCTTAACCCCCAAACTGGTAAGCCTTTATATATTCCAGGATTAGGCATTTTAACGGTATTGGTGCTGATTGTATTGGCCGGTATTTTTGTAACTAGTTTCATTACCAGACCTATTTATAATTGGTTTGACCGTTGGTTGAAGCGCTTTCCTGTATTTAATTTCATTTACGGTTCTATTAAAGATTTTACCGAGGCTTTTGTGGGCGATGAGAAAAAGTTTAACGAACCTGTTTTGGTAGATATGGATGAGCAAGGGCTAAAGAAAATAGGCTTTTTAACTCAAAAAGAACTTAAAAAGATAGGTTTACCCGGGGAAGTTGCGGTGTATTTCCCTTTTTCCTATTCTTTTGCTGGCCAATTAATTATTGTTCCTGCTAGTCGTGTAAAACCATTAAAAATGAGTGCTAGCGAAGCCATGAAATTGGTAGTTTCTGGCGGAGTAAGCCAACTTTAAATGCTATATGAACTAAAAAAGCCTCCCCGGAAATCGGGGAGGCTTTTTTAGGTAGCAAAACACCTAAGCGTCTTTTCGTGCAATACGGTATAGGAATAATCCCATCAGGATGAAAAACCCGAATCCGAGCAATTCAAAACCGCCTGTGCCTAAACCTTGCATTAAGTGTTCCTCTAGGTTTAAGCGACTAATAGGTTCGGCGGTAGTAGGGAAGGCCATTAAGAAGGCATAAATAACGCCCATTAACGCACCTCCGGCTACTAAACCGGTTGCAAATAAACTGCCTTTACCTAATTCATCCTCTTCGGCCGATTTTTTAGTTTTTCCGCCTTTCCAATCTACCAGCCCTTTAATAGCACCTCCAGCAAAAATTGGAAGGGTGGTAGATAGTGGCAGGTACGCACCAACAGCAAAGGATAGTGCATTTACGCCACACAATTCAATAGTAATGGCTAAAAATACACCCACTAATACAAATTGCCAATCTAAATTGAACGATAACAAGCCTCTAATTAGGGTAGCCATTAAGGTTCCTTGCGGTGCAGGATATAAATCGGTACCTATGGCGTGATGAATGCCTTGCGCCAACATACCTGGCGTAGGACGATCTAAAATAGATAAGGTTAAGCCTATAATACCTGCCGAAACAATGGCGCCTACAAAAAGTGCCAATTGCTGGTATCGGGGAGTAGCTCCAATAATATAGCCGGTTTTTAAATCTTGAGAAGTAGCTCCTGCATTAGCTGCGGCAATACAAATCATACTGCCCACTACCAAAGCCATCGGTTCAAATAAATGCCCAGTCCAGCCTACGCTAATAAATACTAAACAAGTGCCCATTAAGGTGGCAATAGTCATTCCCGAGATTGGGTTAGAAGAAGAGCCAATTAAGCCCACAATACGGCTAGAAACGGTTACAAAGAAAAAACCGAAGACTACAACTAATACCCCAATTAATAATTTATTGATAAGAGAATCACCCGGAATTTGTGGTAAAACAGCCATCAAAATAATTAATGCTAAACTTCCCCAAATAACTGTTTTAACAGATAAGTCGTTGTCGGTACGTTTGATGGCTGCTCCTTTACCACCGCCTTTGTTAATGGAATTTAAGCTCGATTTAAAGGAAGAAACAATGGTAGGGATGGTTTTTAATAAGGTAATAAATCCCCCCGCTGCTACGGCCCCAGCTCCAATTTGACGTACATAGGCTCTGTAAATGGCCGAAGCCGTATCGGCAAAAGTTTTGCTCGTTGGATCCCATCCTCCGGGTCCACCAGAAGTTAATAAATTTTTTAAGTAGCCTAGTTTAACTAATTGTAAAGCAGTGGTTTCTGCAGGAACAAGAGAGGCTAGGAGTGGAATTAAACCCAACCATGCCAATACGCCACCCGCAACCAATACCCCCGCAATACGTGGCCCAATAATGTAGCCAACCCCCATGTATTCTGGAGTAATTTCTCCATTTAAGGTAGCCGATGGAAAAAATTTATTGCTTTGCTGACTTGCCCAGGTGGGGGTTTCGGCAATTACGTGAAATACTTTTTGTAGAATGGCGTAGATAAAGGCAAAGCCCAAGCCTTGGTAGGCGGTTTTAGCAAAATCGCCGCCTTTTTCACCGGCGATTAGTACCGAGGCACAAGCTGTTCCTTCCGGATAAGGGAGATTATCATGCTCTTCCACAATTAGCGAACGGCGCAAAGGAACCATCATTAAGGTGCCTAAAATACCCCCTAAAGCGGCTAAAAAGAAGATGGGCCAATAGGAAAAAAAGCTTTCACCTTGGCTGCCTGCCGATAGAAATAAAAATCCGGGGAGGGTGAAAACCACTCCGGCAGCAATAGATTCGCCGGCTGAACCCGTAGTTTGAATGATGTTGTTTTCTAGAATGGTGGTTTTGAAAAACTTCCGACCAATAGAAATGGCCAATACTGCTACGGGTATAGAGGCAGAAACAGTTAATCCGGCTTTTAAGGCCAAATAAACGGTTGCCGCTCCAAAAATAACGCCGAATAATGCGCCTAATAAAATTGATTTTACCGTAAACTCGGCCATTTTGGTATCGGCCGGTACATAGGGTTTAAATTCTTTTGCTGACATAGTATTTTGAATAGTTAGCCTAATATAGAAGTTCTAGCTATTGCTTGTCTCAAAAGGTTTTCCACAAAAAAAGCCAGTTGAGTATCAACTGGCTTTTAAATAGGCTATAATCGTTTATTTTCCTGCTGCCTTCGCATGGTCAGCTAAAAATTGGGCCAAGCCACTATCTGTTAGCGGGTGTTTTAATAACGCTAAAATGGCCGACAAAGGTCCGGTCATTACATCGGCACCTATTTGCGCACACTGAATAATGTGCATTGGGTGGCGTACCGAAGCGGCTAAAATTTGCGTTTCAAAGCCGTAATTATCATAAATTAAGCGAATATCTTCAATCAGTTGCATGCCATCGGTAGAAATGTCGTCTAAGCGGCCTACAAATGGCGATACGTAGGTAGCACCTGCTTTGGCTGCCAATAAAGCTTGTCCACTAGAAAATACCAAGGTGCAGTTGGTTTTTATGCCTTTGCTGCTGAAATATTTAATGGCTTTTACACCCTCTTTTGTCATGGGTACTTTTACCACAATTTTAGGGTTTAGGGCAGCCAAAAGCTCTCCTTCTTTTACCATATTGTCGAAATCGGTGGCAATTACTTCGGCACTTACATCGCCATCTACAATGTCGCAAATTGCTTTGTAATGATTAATCACGTTGGCATTGCCCGAAATACCTTCTTTAGCCATTAAGCTAGGGTTGGTAGTTACGCCGTCTAAAATGCCTAAGTCTTGTGCTTCTTTAATTTGGGCCAGATTGGCGGTATCAATGAAGAATTTCATAAGTTCAATTAGTTAATGAGTT
>JBJTNJ010000093.1:0-6895 GCA_046074005.1 Sphingobacteriaceae bacterium | reverse complement strand
CCACGTTTTTATCGCGGAATAGTTCCGGTTGTTTTACCATATAGGCAACACCTTTTCCTTCAAAATCTTCTAGACCTGCAATTTCAGGCTTACGAGGCTCAAAACAGCCCAAGCCGCCTGCAATGGCTACTACTTGGCAATGTACCGCAGTACCTTCGTTGGTGCGCACAATGTAAGAACCATCTTCTTGTTTTTCCAATTCTTCTACTCGTTCGCCTAGGGTAAAGCCTGGATCAAATGGGGCAATTTGCTCCATCAACCTATCAATAAGTTCTTGGGCCTTAACTTCAGGATAACCCGGAATATCGTAGATAGGCTTTTGAGGATAAATTTCAGAAAGTTGCCCGCCAATTTGAGGCAGGGCATCAATTAAATGGCAGCGCATTTTTAACAATCCGGCTTCGAAAACGGTAAATAAGCCCACTGGGCCGGCTCCAATTATGCAAATATCTGTTGTAATCATTTCTATTAGGTGTTCGTATCTAAATTTGTATAGATGGTGTTTAGAATTCGTTTAAAGTCGCTATAATCTTTTTCACTTAAGTTTTCCCACGCTTTCATGCGTATTTGGGCCATTTGGGGGCTCCATAACGCTACATTTTCTTTACCTATTGGGGTTAAATGAACGGTAAAGCTACGACGATCTGTCGGATTTACACGACGTTCTACCAAGTCTTTTTTGCACAACAAATCGATAATGCGGGTAAGAGTAGGGTGATCTTTTCCTAGCAACTCAGCCAATTCGGTTTGGTTGAGGTGCTCTTGCTCTTTTAGGTTTTTGAGTACTAGCCATTGGTCTACCGTAATATCAAAAGATTGGGTATTAAATTGACGTTGGGCATATTGCTTTACCTTTCTGGCTGTTCTGTCTAATAAATGGGAGTAGGCGTAAAAAGGGTCTGTTGACATGGCAATAATTAGTACAACAAATATCTGAACTATTTTTGAAATAAAAAAGCCCCTCGAATTTCGAGGGGCTTTTTATCTGGCAAAAGCCAAAGATTTATTTTTTGTCTTGGTTGTCTTTTTGGAATTCTACTACAACCGGTGTAGCTACACAGATAGAAGAGTAGGTTCCGAAAATAACCCCAATTAACAAAGCAAATGAAAATCCACGAATTACTTCACCACCGAAGATGAAGAGTACCGCCAATACGAAGATTACGGTTAATGCGGTAATTACGGTACGGCTTAAGGTACTGTTAATCGCATCGTTAATTACTTCTTTCATGTTATCAGCTTTAGAGTGATGTAAGCCTAGGTATTCACGTACACGGTCAAATACTACCACCGTATCGTTAATTGAGTAACCAATTACGGTTAGAATAGCCGCAATAAAGGCTTGGTCAATATCTAAAGAGAATGGTAAGTATCCGTTAAATAAAGAGAAGAAGGATAATACCAATAACACGTCGTGGGTTAAGGCAACCAAAGCACCTAAACTGAAGGTCCATTTGCGGAAACGAATGAAAATGTATAGTGCAATGGCGATGATAGAGAAAATTACCGCATAAATTGCCGAGATTTTAATATCGTTTGCAATGGTAGGGCCTACTTTTTGAGAGCTCAAAATAGTGGTTTTACCGCCTACTTTAGCTAGGCCTTCATTTAATTTAGCTTCTACTTGTTGATCTGCCGATTCGTTGTTGTTATCAATTAAATAAGCAGTAGTAACTTTTACTTGGTTATCAGAACCGAATGATTTAACCTCGGTAGTGGTACCGAAGGTAGTATTTAGGATGGTTCTTACTTTTTCGGTTTCTACCGATTTATCGAACTGCACCACATAGGTTCTACCACCTTTAAAATCTACCCCTAAACTAAAGCCTCTGGTAAACATAGATATCAAACCAGCTAAGATGAATAAACCAGAGAATAAGTAAAACTTAGTACGGTTTTTTACAAAGGCGTAGTTAGCATTTTTGAAAGTATGAGAGCTCCACGGGTGTGAGAATTTGATGTCCCATTTATTCTCTAACATCCACTCAAATACTAAACGAGAGATGAAGATAGAGGTGAATAGGGAAGTAACAATACCAATCATTAAGGTAGTGGCAAATCCTAAGATTGGACCGTTACCGAAAATGTACAAGATAATACCGGTTAAGAAGGTAGTGATTTGTGAATCGAGAATAGACGGCATGGCGTGTTTAAATCCATCGGCAATAGCCAAACGGATAGATTTCCCATGTGCTAACTCTTCACGTACACGTTCGTAAATTAATACGTTGGCATCAACTGCCATACCCAAGGTAAGTACGATACCTGCAATACCAGGTAAGGTAAGTACCGCTCCTAATGAAGCTAGAACCCCCATTAAGAAGAATACGTTTACAAATACGGCAATGTTAGCCACGGTACCTGCACGGTTATAGTAGAACATCATAAATACCAATACTACAAGTAAACCAACTATAGACGATATTAGTCCAGCATTAATGGCGGCCTCTCCTAAAGATGGACCTACAATAGCTTCTTCTACAATTTTTGCAGGGGCAGGTAAACGACCTGCTTTTAACACGTTGGCTAAATCTTTGGTATCTTCTACTTTGAAGTTTCCAGAGATAGAAGAAACTCCATTTGGAATTTCCCCTTGTACTGTAGGAGCGGAGTATACATTGTTATCTAATACAATGGCTACACTTTTCTTGTTATTAGGATCTGCAGAGGCTAAGGCAGTAATGCTTTTCCATTCACGAGCACCTTCGGTGTTCATTACCATGACTACTTCAGGGTTTCCACGTTGATCGAAATCGTCACGGGCATCAGAAATTACATCGCCACCCAAGGCTGGAGAGCCATCTACTTTACTAACCTTAATGGCGTATAATTCAAATACTTTGCTTTCTTCTGATACTGGTTTTACACCCCAGAATAATTTTATGCTTGCCGGAATGATTGATTTAACGGCAGGGCTGCTTAATAAGGCGTTTACTTTAGCGGTATCTTTTTGTGCTACAAAACCAACTACCGGACCTGGACGTAAGGCTGTTTGGCCATTTTCGCCTTGGTAAGTAGCTGGGCTTAATAGGGCAAATAGCGGGTTTTGTTTCGCTAAAGCGGCTTTATCTTGGGCTAGTTTCGCATCTTTCTTTGTGCTATCGGTTTTACCCAATGCAGCTAATTTGCTACTTTCTGGAGCTGCTGCGGTTGTGTCTGCAGTAGTTTTGTTAGTGGTGGCAGCTAATTTGTTAGCATTCTCTAAAAGTGGGTAAATTTCGGTGTTATCGTAAGTTTCCCAGAACTCTAACTTAGCCGAACCTTGTAATAGCTTACGTACACGAACTGGATCTGATACACCAGGTAGTTCAATTAAAATACGGTTAGAACCTTCTTGTAATTGAATGTTTGGTGAGGTAACCCCGAATTTATCGATACGAGTACGTAGAATATTGAATGAACGTTCAATAGCACTGTTAGATTCTTTAGTTAAAAATGCCAATACTTCGGCATTAGAAGCATTTATTTTAATATTTTGTGCGTTTTCTTTGGTAGCAAAGAAAGGAGCAAGAGGTGCGCCAGGGCTTACTTTCTCAAATTCTTCACCAAAAAGGCTAATAAAATCTTTACGACTTTCTTTTAAACGGCCTTCGGCATTGCGTAAAGCAGTATTGAAATTTACATCGGCCGGGTTGTTCGCTAAGTTGCGTACCAAATCGGTTAACGAAATTTCCATGGTTACGTTCATACCACCTTTTAAGTCCAATCCCAATGGAATTTCGCGTTGTTTGGCATACTGATACGTAATGTATTTAACCGCACTGAAAACCGGTGTATTGGCCACAGAGTCTAAATACGCTCGTTCTTTAGTACCATCGCCTTTGGCGTAGGCTTTAGCATCTCTCTCAACTTTTTGGGCAATCCATGTGAAAGATAGCGAATACAAACACGCAATGGTTAATGCGATGGTTACAAATTTTACTAGTCCTTTTCCTTGCATTTTATTCTAAATTGTAAGTGTAATGTGCGTTTAGCTTTTTTTTAATAAGACGGCAAATCTAACTATTTTTTTCTTAGCTAGGTAGCCGTTTTTTTTAAAGCATCGCGGTTTTTGTTAGATTGGTTAATTATCGCTTTTTATAGGTGATAAACGTGTACGAATAGGCATTTTTCTCGTCTGCCTCGTGGGCTTCTGTTTGTATGGCCTCCCAAGTACTAGAAGCAAGGTTTTCGAAAAAAGTATCGGCAGCAAAGCTATGGTGTACCACCGTAAGGTGAATTTTGGTAACATAGGGCATGGCTTGCCTAAAAATCTCTGCACCACCAATTATAAAAGCCTTTGGTTCATGGGCAACTAGGCTGAGTGCGTCGCTTAGGCTAGTTGCTACCTCAGCACCTTCAATTTGCAAATTTGTTTGCCTGCTTATTACAATATTACGTCGGTTGGGGAGTGCTCTACCAATAGAATCGTAGGTTTTACGGCCCATAATAATGGGGTTTCCGGTAGTAATTTCTTTAAAATGCTTTAAATCGGCAGGCAAATGCCAAAGCAATTGGTTGTTTTTACCAATACCGCCCTGTTCATCTACTGCAACAACAAGTTCTAGTGTAGTTGCCATGTTAAATTGCTACGGGAGCTTTAATATGTGGATGTGGATCGTAATTTTCTAACGTAAAATCTTCTAACGTAAAATCGAAAATATCCATCACCTCGGGGTTTAGTTTCATGCTAGGTAAGGGGCGTGGTTCTCTACTCAATTGTAAACGAGTTTGCTCTAAATGGTTATTGTACAAATGCGCATCGCCTAGGGTGTGTATAAAGTCTCCGGCTTCTAGGCCGCATACCTGTGCCACCATCATAGTTAATAAAGCATAGGATGCAATATTAAAGGGCACTCCCAAAAATATATCGGCACTACGCTGATATAGCTGGCAGCTCAATTTGCCATCGGCAACGTAAAACTGAAAGAACGCATGGCAGGGTGGAAGTGCCATGTTGTCAATTTCGCCTACATTCCACGCAGAAACAATAAGCCTACGAGAATCAGGATTGTTTTTTATTTGGTTTATAACTTGCTTAATCTGGTCAATATGTTGGCCATTCGCAGTAGGCCAAGAACGCCACTGAGAGCCGTATACAGGTCCTAAATTACCATTTTCGTCGGCCCATTCGTCCCAAATGCTTACTCCATTATCTTTTAAATAGGCAATATTGGTATCTCCTTTTAAGAACCAAATAAGCTCATGTATAATAGAACGTAGGTGGCATTTTTTAGTGGTTACGAGCGGAAAACCTTCTTGTAAATTAAAACGCATTTGATAGCCGAATACACTAATAGTGCCCGTTCCTGTACGATCGTGTTTTTGTGTGCCTTCGTTTAGCACATGCTGCATTAAGTCTAAATACGCTTTCATTATTTTCTACTCCTATGCAAATAAAATAAATGTATTTTTGGCATCCTAGCATTGTGTATAAATATATAGATGTGTAGAAAATGATTTGCTTCCCCTCTGCTAAAATAAATATCGGTTTACAGGTTGTTTCTCGTCGTGCAGACGGCTACCATAACCTGGAGAGTGTATTTTACCCCATTGCTATTAAGGAGGCTTTGGAGGTAGTTGAGAGCGATGAACTGTCTTTTACATCCTCGGGATTAGTTATTCCCGGCACTGCCGATAGTAATTTGTGTTTGAAAGCCTACCGCTTATTGGCTGCAGATTTTCGCTTGCCTCCGGTGCACATTCATTTGCACAAGCACATTCCTATTGGTGCTGGTTTAGGTGGTGGTTCTGCCGATGCGGCATTTTTTCTTCACTTAATGAACGATAAATTTGAATTGGGTTTATCTGTTGAGCAATTAGAATCCTATGCGGGCGCTTTGGGGGCCGATTGCCCTTTCTTTATTCAAAATAAACCCGCATTTGCCAGCGGTATTGGCGATCAGCTTCAGCCTATTTCTTTAGATTTAAGTGCTTATTTTCTGGTTTTAGTTACGCCCGATGTGCATATTTCTACCGCAGAAGCATATAGAGGAGTGAAGCCCGCAATTCCTACGTATAGTTTGCATGAGAGTATTCAAAAGCCCGTTTCGGAGTGGAAAAAATTTATTTCTAACGATTTTGAGAAACACTTATTTGAGGCTTATCCGCAACTAAGAGCCCTTAAATCGTCTTTGTATGAGGCTGGGGCAATGTATGCTTCTATGACGGGTAGTGGCTCGTCCGTTTACGGTATTTTTGAAGCACCTATTATTCTACCCAACTTAGAGAAAGAGGCGCAAGTATTCTATGGCGTTTAGTTAATATATTCTCTATCCTCTTGGCTTAAACCCGATTGATCTTCTTCGTATTCTTCAAATTCTCGGCTATCTGTTGGTTTTTTGCCCGATTTCCCCATTAAAAAACCTATTAGCCAGCCCGCAAAGAACATGCCGCCCACTATGGCTAGCTTAGAAATCTTGGTGTCTCCAAAAAGCCAAAAACCTACCTCTTCGGTATTGTTCATAGCTACAATGGTTGCCAATATGCTGATAAGAATAATAAAGATGCTTTTTACACTCATGCTAGTACGAATAAGTTAATCCGAATTCGAATATCGGTTTTTTAACCGATTCGTCGCTCGTGAAAATAATCTTTCCGCCTACATTGAAATTGGGTAAGTAAAAGCGAAGCAAATTTACATCGGCACGTAATTCAATGCCATAGGTACGTGGTACCAATGCCCTGTTAGTGCTAATATTCTCGAAATCGGCAAATAAGCCGCCCCTAATTCGTTTAATATAAGCCAGGCTACCAATTTCCCAATCGGGATAGGCTAAGGGCAGGCGATAGTCTAAAAGGAGTGTGTTCTTGAGTGTTTCGATATTGTTTAGTTGATTGTATCCGCTTACAGTGGGGATATTTAAGGCGTATTCATAGGCGGTTCCCCCAGTAATTTGGGTATTTAAGCTTGCTG
>JBJTNJ010000092.1:0-43673 GCA_046074005.1 Sphingobacteriaceae bacterium | reverse complement strand
CTAAAAGCCGGAAACGATGTAGGTTTAATGAGCGAAGCAGGTTGTCCGGGCGTAGCCGATCCGGGTGCCGAATTGGTTGCCGAAGCACATCGATTGGGCGTAGAAGTGGTGCCACTAGTAGGGCCAAGTTCTATTTTATTAGCCCTCATGGGTTCGGGCTTTAACGGACAAGGATTTGCCTTTCAGGGCTATCCTCCTATTGATAGGGCAGCTAGGGCGAAACGGATTAAAGAGTTAGAAGGCTTAGCCGAGCGCCTCAACCAAACCCAGCTGTTTATTGAAACACCTTTTAGAAACAACCAGTTGCTAGACGAGGTTTTGAGAACGTGCCACCCGCAAACCTTAGTGTGCATTGCCTGTAACCTTACCTCGGCCGAAGAGTTTATAAAAACCAAAACGGTAGCCGAATGGAAAACTCAGGTACCCGATTTACACAAAAAACCGACTATTTTTCTACTCTATAAACGGGCTTAATTAACCGTGAATGGTTTCTGATCTGCCGTAACGTTGAATAACTTCGGCTTCGTAGGTTAGAAAATCTTGCCAGCGTTTGTCTACATCAATACTGCCGGCATACTTTTTTGCCATGCGCAAAAACATGGTATAATGGCCTGCTTCACTAATCATCAATTCGTGGTAAAAAGCAGCCAACTCTGGATCGTTAATGTTTTCCGATAGTACCTTAAAACGTTCGCAGCTACGGGCTTCAATCATTGCCGAAAACAAAAGGCGGTCTACCAATTGCTGTTCGCGGCCGCCGCCTTTTACTAAAAACTGAAACAGTTCGTTTACGTAATGGTCTCTGCGTTCTTTGCCTAGTACAAAGCCTCGAGCTACAATAATATCGTGCACCCGTTTAAAATGCTCCATTTCTTCTTGTGCTAGTATAGCCATTTCGTTTACCAAATCAGATAAGTTTGGGTTTTGAACAATAATGGTAATGGCATTGGTGGCTGCCTTTTGTTCGCAAAAAGCATGATCAACCAAAATTTCTTCGATATTGCTTTCTACCACATTTTTCACCCACAAAGGGTCGGTAGGTAATTTTAACTTAAGAATGGTTCCGTCTTTAGCCATTTCTATTGGTATAAACTTTTACTTTCTATAAACTCAATAACTGTATCGGGAACGAAAAAACGAATGCTCTTTTTGTCTTTAATGGCCTGGCGAATAAAGGTGGCCGACAATTCCATAATAGGAGTTTCCGTCATTTGTACCGAAGGATGATTGGCCAATTCGGGTAGCTCGGTTCCTCTACGTGGATACACTAATAAGTGATAATCGCGAAGCAACACTTCGTAGTTTTTCCACTTTGTTAAAGAAGCCAGATTATCGGAACCCATAATTAAGCTGAATTCGTGTTCTGGGTATTTTGCTTTTAAATGGGTAAGGGTATCAATAGTATAAGAGGGTTGTGGCAATTGAAATTCCACATCACTTACCAAAATATTTTCGGTATCGTCAACAGCTAAACGTGCCATTTCTAAACGATCGCGGCTATGGATAAGGGTATCTTTCTCTTTTAGAGGATTGTGGGGAGATACCACCAACCACACCTGATCGAGGCCGGTAAAGGTAGCCATGTAATTGGCTATAATTAAGTGCCCGGTATGAATGGGATTAAAAGAACCGAAGAATAAACCAACTTTCATGGGTAGGTACTGGGTTTACTTGGCTAAGAAATCGCGAACCAATTTTTCGGCTTCGTTACAAGCCACCTGCAAATCGTTATTGTGCAAAATAACATCGAATCTATTAGCATATTGTAATTCTTTTTCCGCTTTTTCTATACGTTCGGCCAATTTATCGGCACTATCGGTGGCTCTGCTTGTTAAACGCTCAATAAGCACTTCTAGGGATGGTGGTTGCACAAAAACAGCTAGAGCGTGTTCTTCAAATTTCTTCTTTAGGTGCAAGCCTCCTTCTACATCAATATCAAAAATAACGTGCTTGCCCTGGTTCCATAAACGTTCAATTTCCGAACGCAGGGTGCCATAAAAATTATCGGCATATACCTCCTCAAACTCTACGAATTCTTTTTTAGCAATGCGGTGCAAAAATTCTTCTTTACTAATAAAGTAATAGTCTTTTCCATCAACCTCGTTGCCTCTTTTAGCACGAGTGGTGGCCGAAACGGAGAAAGCCAATTGCGGTATTTTACCCAATAAATGGTGTACGATGGTGGTTTTACCTGCACCCGATGGGGCTGAAAATATAATGAGTTTACCTTGGTTCATACCGCTCTATTTAATTAAAGTACGTTGAGTAGTTGTTCTTTAATTTTTTCTAATTCTTCTTTCATGTTTACCACGATTTGTTGCATATGCGCATCATTTGCTTTAGAACCAATGGTATTAATTTCTCTGCCTATTTCTTGGGAAATAAAGCCCAATTTTTTTCCGTTTGCATCGGGGTGCTTTAGGGTGTTTAAGAAATACTCGGCATGGCTTTTTAAGCGGATTTTTTCTTCCGTAATATCTAATTTATCGATGTAATAAATAAGTTCTTGTTCAAACCTATTTTGATCGATGTGTTCTTTTAAAAGGTGGTCGTTTAGCACTTGTGATAGCCGTTCGCGAATAGCTGGAATGCGTTTTTGTTCGGCTATTTCTACCTCGGCCAAGCCAGTTAAAATATGCTGAATGCGCAATTCTAAGTCTTTTTTAAGCACCGCACCCTCATCGGCTCTAAACTGTTGAAAAGCTTTAGCGGCTTGCTGAAAGGTGGCCAATACAAGCGCCCACTCTTCTTCGCTACCTGTTTCATCGTGGTAGCTAATTACCTCGGGCAGGTGCAAAGCCAAAGAAAATAGGTTGTTATTGGTATCGCCCAAGTTGGCCGCTGCTGCTTGCAGTTGCGTATAATAGGCTGCCAATTTATCCTGGTCTATTTGTGCGGTTTTGGTATCGGTTTGATTATTTTCAACGGTAAGGGCTACATAGGCCTTTCCACGTTCAATGCTTTTACTGCATTCGTTTCGCAAGAGTAATTCCTTATCAGAATACGCTTTAGGCATTTTTAAAGAGAGCTCTAAAAATTTGCTGTTTAGCGATTTAATCTCTACGGTAATTTTACTTGTTGCCGTATCTTGAGTAGCTAAACCGAAACCGGTCATTGATTTAATCATCGGGCAAAGATACTATAAATTTGATTCTAGCCGAAGAGACGAATGCTTACTGATTTGCCAAAATAGCTTGAGCCATTTGCGCTTTTACGGTAGCCTTTAGAGTTTCTACATCGGAAGTACCCAGGCCTTTCACGGGTACTGGCGGCAAAAATACACAGGTAATGGTTCCGGGTTTTACGTCTAAAGGAGCTTTACGAGGCAGTAAGTCTCGAGCATTAATGAGTACCATGGGCACAATGGGGGTTTGCGTTTCAATGGCAATGCGAAAAGCACCATCGTAAAAATTACCCAATAGCTCTTCGGTAGTATTCATAGTACCTTCCGGAAAGATGAAAATAGACTGGCCGGCCGCAATTTCTACTTTTAGAGCTTGCACGCTAGCTGCTCTGCTTTCTGGGCTTTTACGATCGAGCATTACGACCAATTTTTTATAAATAATGCCAAAAATGGGTGCTTTTACCATTTCTATTTTACCCAGCGGTTTAAACGCTTGAGGGGCGGCCAATACCACCGAAATGGCATCGAGGTAAGAACCGTGGTTGCACACATAAATGTATGATTGGGAGGTATCTATGGCCTCTCTATTTTTTATTTTAATGCGATACAGACATAAAACAGCTGTTCCTTTTGCCCAAATACGCAAGCAGGTAAACGATAGCGCTTGTGCTTTTTTGCCCTTAAATAAGAGTTGAATAAAAATGATGAATGGAAACATCAACAGCATAAAGGCGATGAAAACCACCAAGCCCCACACTAAATACAGGCTAGCAAAAATATTTCGGATGAGTTTCATACTTAAATACTTAGGGTTTCGCAGGCTTTTTCGGCAGCCATTTTTTCCGCATTTTTCTTGTTAAAGTCCCGGCCCAGGCCTACTGCTTCGCCATCAACAAGTGCCTGAATAGAAAATAATTTCTCAGATTCGCCAGTCTCATTTACAAGGGGTTCAAATGCAAAATCTTTACCCTCCCGTTGGCACCATTCTATTAATTTGCTTTTAAAATTGGTTTCGGTTAATTCCAATTGGTGCACGTCTACATGGTCTTGTATAATGCGGTTAAGAATAAGGTCTTTAGTAAAATTGTACCCTTTATCTAGGTATACGGCACCAATAAAGGCTTCAAAGGCATCGCCCAATAGCGAACTTTGTTTATTACCATAGTTTACCATTTTGGCATCATATTCTATGAGCTCGTTAAAACCGAGTTTACGGGCCAGCTGATTTAGGTTTACCCTACTTACAATTTTAGAACGCATTTCGGTTAGAAAGCCTTCGTTTTTGTAAGGATACCGCTTAAAAAGCATTTCGGCTACTACGGCTCCCAAAATGGCATCACCCAAAAACTCTAAACGTTCATTGCTGCTTTTAGTGCCATTTTTTAAAGAAACAGCCACCGACCGATGGCGAAAAGCCATCCGGTATAAGTTTAAATTATTCGGAACAAAGCCCAACATGTTTTTTAGGCTCTTTGTAAAATGCCGATGGGGAGATAGATAGAGATTATATGCTTGAAAAATAGGCATCTAAAAGGGTTAGAATGGCGAAATCTACCAATTTATTACGTTTGTTACAACGAATGTAAGAGAAAGTAAGGGAATTAGGCTTGATATTTTTTAAATATCACCGAGGCGTTGTGTCCACCAAAACCAAAGGTATTGCTTTGTGCGGCACGTACTTCACGTTTTTGAGCCTTATTGAACGTTAGGTTCAATTTCGGATCAATTTCCGGGTCGTCGGTAAAGTGATTGATGGTTGGAGGGATAATATCGTTTTGCACCGATAGCACAGAAGCAATTGCCTCAACCGCACCGGCTGCACCTAATAAGTGGCCAGTCATAGATTTGGTAGAGCTAATATTTAAGCGATAAGCATCTTCGCCAAACAAGCTTTGGATGGCTTTAGTTTCACTAATATCTCCAAGTGGCGTAGAAGTTCCGTGTACATTGATATAATCAATATCCGCAGGGCTCATTCCGGCATCTCTAAGGGCATTGGTCATTACCAATTTGGCACCCAAACCATCTGGGTGTGGCGCCGTAATGTGATTTGCATCGGCACTCATGCCTCCGCCAACCAATTCGGCATAAATTTTAGCACCACGTGCTAGGGCGTGCTCTAATTCTTCTAAAATTAAGGTACCCGAACCTTCTCCGGCAACAAAGCCGTCGCGGTCTTTATCAAACGGACGTGAGGCCGTTTTAGGATCGTCGTTTCTAGTAGAAAGGGCGTGCATGGCGTTAAAGCCTCCAATACCTGCTTCGTAAATAATGGCTTCAGAACCACCCGAAATTAGTACATCGGCCATACCTAAACGCACATAATTAAATGCATCTATTAAGGCATTGGTAGAAGAAGCGCAAGCAGAAACGGTAGAGAAGTTAGGGCCACGTAAACCATATTTAATAGAGATATGGCCCGGAGCAATATCCAAAATCATTTTTGGAATAAAGAAGGGGTTGAAACGAGGGGTACCATCGCCACCGGCAAAATTGGTTACCTCGTCTGAAAACGTTTTTAAACCACCAATACCCGATCCCCAAATTACGCCAATGCGGTTAGTATCTAGATTTTCGAAATCTAAACCGGCATCTTTTACAGCTTCATCGGTAGAAGCAAGGGCAAAATGAACGAAAGGGTCTAGCTTGCGGGCATCTTTACGATCCATAAATTGTTCTGGATCGAAGTTTTTAACCTCACAAGCAAATTTGGTTTTGAAAAGAGTAGTGTCAAAATGGGTGATAGGATTGGCACCACTTACTCCATTTAGTAAATTATTCCAAAACTCTGGAACCGTATTACCAATTGGAGTAAGTGCACCTAAACCTGTTACAACAACTCTTTTAAGCGCCATTGGAGGGTATTATTTTACGTTTTTTTCTAAGTAGGCAATTGCTTGACCAACAGTACCGATGGTTTCAGCTTGCTCATCAGGAATAGCAACATTAAATTCTTTTTCGAATTCCATGATAAGCTCTACGGTGTCTAATGAGTCAGCGCCTAAATCGTTGGTAAAAGAAGCTTCTGGAGTAACTTCTGCTTCATCAACTCCTAATTTTTCTACGATAATTGCTTTGACTCTTGATGCGATATCAGACATAGTTTTATGATTTAAGGGTTAAATAATTCTGTGCAAAGAAAAATAAATAATATCAAATATCAAACCTTTTTGTTTTTGTCTTCTACACATCGCGAATTAAACGCAAATCGTGCTACTTTTGTATAAGATTAAACTGAAATTAAACACCTTGAATAGAATTACGCTAAAGCTCGAACTCGATTTCGATTTCATTGTACTAGCCATTACCACTTCCTTAAAAGATTACCGACTGTGTTTTCAACTAAACAAGTTCGCTCTAGCCAATTTTGTGCGTATAGAAGAGCTTGGGCTATCTAGTTCGGGAAGCCACTCGGTAGCCCTATTTAATCGATATGCCTATTTGCCAGAAAACACCGAAACCGAGTTTTATTTACTAAGCAATAAAGGATCGGAAGGCCTATTAATACCTGAAATGAACCGGGTAGATTATTTTTTAATAATCAAAAATTTCATCGACGAGGAGGATTTAGAAGCTTGGTTAAGTCATTTAAAACAAATTCCAGATGTATTGGCTGCCGTAGAAGTTGACGTTAAAAAGTTGAAATCCAAAGAAAATCTGCTATTTTAGCCCTGTTTATTTTATAGGTGTACGGCGTACACTCATTTTTTTTAAAACACCACTCAATTACACCATAATGAAGCAAGTTCAAAGTAGAACTAAAATTGTGGCCACCATGGGCCCAGCATCGTCTCAAAAAGAAATGCTACTAAGCATGATTAAAGCTGGATTAAACGTATGCCGCTTAAATTTTTCGCATGGCAGCCAAGAAGTTCATCAAAAAACCATCAATACCATTCGCGAAATTAATGCAGAATATAAAACCAATGTGGGCATTTTGGCCGATTTACAAGGACCAAAGATTCGTATTGGCATGGTGCAAGAGGGAGGTATTCAGCTAGTAAATGGTGCCAAAATAACCATTACCACCACCGAGCAAATTGGTGATAATGAAAAAATATACATTACCTACGAAACCTTCCCGAATGATGTTCGCCAAGGAGAAATTATTTTATTAGACGATGGCAAACTACAATTGCGTGTACTCTCTACTAATAATAAAGACGAAGTGCTTTGCGAAGTAGTACACGGCGGTATCTTAACTTCTAGAAAAGGAGTAAACTTACCTAATACCAAAGTATCCCTACCCAGTTTGACAGAAGAAGATTTAAGTAATTTACATTTCGCTCTAAAAAACGACATAGAATGGATTGGCCTTTCCTTTGTACGCGATGCAAACGATATTGTAGAATTAAAACACATTATTGCCGAAAGCGGAAAACCAGCTCGTGTAATTGCCAAAATAGAAAAACCAGAAGCCATAGAAAATATCGATGAAATTATTTCGGTAACCGATGGTGTGATGGTAGCACGTGGCGATTTGGGTGTAGAAATGCCTATGGAACAGGTGCCTGTATTGCAAAAAATGATTGCCCAGAAATGCCGTGCAGCAGGTAAACCGGTAATTGTGGCTACCCAAATGCTCGAAAGTATGATTACCACCCCACGCCCAACCCGTGCAGAGGTAAACGACGTGGCCAACTCTGTTTTAGACGGTGCCGATGCCGTAATGCTTAGTGGCGAAACCTCTGTTGGGGAGTTTCCGTTAATCGTAATTGAAACGATGCAGAAAATTATTACCAACGTAGAAGAAAACGCCTATCCTTATAACACAGCTAAAGCGCTTGTAGAAGGTTCATCTAACTACATGTCTGATGCCGTATGCGGTACAGCTGTGTACTTGGCAGAGCACACCAAGGCTGTGGGCATTGTATCTATGACCTACTCGGGCTATACTGCCTTTGAAATTTCGAGCCATCGCCCAAAAGCAAGCACGTTTATTTTTACTAGTAACCGTAACCTGCTCAACTCTTTAAGTTTGGTTTGGGGAGTGCAAGCATTTTACTACAACAACTTTGAAAGTACCGACAATACTATTAGTGAAGTAAACGCCATACTCAAAGCACAAAAATTCGTAAAAACTGGCGATGTAGTAATTAATACCGCAGCCATGCCTATTGAAAATAAAGGCAAAACCAACATGGTAAAAGTTACGCTTATAGACTAAAATCTAGCCCAACAATACCAGAAAAGCCTCTAACAAAATTAGAGGCTTTTTTTATGCCCAAAAAATGGTGTAACATGTACATGTAACCAGGCACTAAATTAGAAGTAAAAATTATTTTTTTCTGAGTTTTCCACAGATATAAAAATCTGTAAAACAAGTACTTACAAAAATACACTTAGCGCAAAGATAGATTGGCTCAAGAGCTGTGGAAAACTCAAATTGAGTGCATAGATTCTAAAAGATAAATTTGGAGAAAAACCCCGTAGATTTTTCTCGAAAGGGTTCAGTTCAATTCAATAACATTTTAATTCGCAGTACAAGGCATGGGTAAAACTCCTACAAAAGCAAAAGCCACCGGTAAAGGTTTAAGCTTTCCACGTTATTTCACCAAAGATGGGGTGAACGTTTACGATCTTTTCCAATACGAAAAGCGCTCGTCAGTAATTCGCAATCCGGCAGGAGATGCCGTGTTCGAAATGAACGATGTAGAAGTGCCCGCCAGTTGGAGTCAAGTAGCTACCGATATTTTAGCGCAAAAGTATTTCCGTAAAGCCGGAGTACCACAGCCAGACGGAAGCCTGGGTTCCGAAAAAAGCATTAAGCAAGTAGCACACCGTATGGCCGACTGTTGGAAACAATGGGGCGTACGTTATGGCTATTTTGCTAGCCCTGCCGATGCACAAGTATTTTACGACGAACTGGTGTATACCATCGTAGGTCAGTTGGCAGCGCCAAACTCACCTCAATGGTTTAACACCGGATTACACAGTGCCTATGGCATTACCGGAAAGCCACAAGGTCACTATTACGTAGATCCAGAAACCGAAGTATTAAGCAAATCGACCTCGGCCTATGAGCGTCCGCAACCACATGCCTGCTTTATCCTTTCGGTAAGCGATGATTTAGTAAACGATGGCGGTATCATGGACCTTTGGGTACGTGAGGCCCGTATCTTTAAATATGGCTCGGGTGTGGGAACCAACTTCTCCCAAATTCGTGGCGAAAACGAAAAATTATCTGGTGGTGGTTACTCATCAGGCTTAATGTCGTTCTTAAAAATTGGCGACCGTGCCGCAGGGGCCATCAAATCTGGTGGTACTACCCGTCGTGCAGCCAAAATGGTGTGTTTAGATTTAGATCACCCAGAAATTGAAGGTTTCGTAAATTGGAAAGTAGAAGAAGAGAAAAAAGTGGCCGCCTTAATTGCTGCCGGTTACTCTTCAGATTACGAAGGCGAAGCCTACCGTACCGTATCGGGTCAAAACTCAAACAACTCGGTTCGTATTCCAAATGCATTCTTTAAAGCCCTAGAAAACGGCGGAAGTTGGGATTTAATTGGCCGTATTAAAGGCGATGTGATTAAGTCTATCTCGGCAGAAAAATTGTGGCAAGATATTGCCTTTGCTGCTTGGGCTTGTGCCGATCCGGGTGTACAATACGATACTACCATCAACGAATGGCATACTTGCCCAGAAGGTGGTCGCATTAATGCATCAAACCCATGCTCTGAGTACATGTTCTTAGATAATACCGCATGTAACTTAGCCTCTATCAACCTAGCCCACTTCTTTAACCCAGAAACCCTGGTTTTTGATGTAAAAGGATTTGAGCACGCTTGCCGTGTGTGGACCGTGGTATTGGAAATTTCGGTATTGATGGCTCAATTCCCATCAAAAGAAGTAGCCCAATTATCTTACGATTACCGCACCCTTGGTTTGGGTTATGCCAACTTGGGCTCTATGTTAATGGTTGCTGGTATTCCGTACGATAGCGAAAAAGCTCGTGCCATTGGAGGGTCTATTACCGCTATTATGACCGGTACCGCCTATGCAACATCAGCAGAAATGGCCAAAGAGTTGGGCGCCTTTAATAGATACGAAGAAAATAAAAAACACATGTTACGGGTAATGCGCAACCACCGCTATGCGGCCTATAACGCAACCGATGCTTACGAAGGATTAGAAATTACTCCGCAAGGCATTGATCCGAAATATTGCCCTGATTACCTATTATCTGCGGCTTGCAATTCATGGGATAAAGCAGTAGAATTAGGTGAAAAATATGGCTACCGCAATGCGCAAACTACCGTAATTGCACCAACTGGAACCATTGGTTTAGTAATGGATTGCGATACTACCGGTATTGAACCCGATTTCGCCTTAGTGAAATTCAAAAAATTATCGGGTGGTGGTTATTTCAAAATTATTAACCAAGGCGTGCCGGCTGCCTTACGCAACCAAGGCTATACCGAGGCAGAAATTGAAGCCATTGTAAATTATGCCAAAGGAGCGGCAACCTTACAAGGTGCACCCCACATTAACTTTGAGAGCCTTGCAAACAAAGGCTTCACTCAAGATGAATTAGAAAAATTAGACAAAGCCGTAATATCTGCGTTCGAAATTGGTTTCGTATTTAACCAATGGACATTAGGCGAAGATTGCTTAAAGCGTTTAGGTTTTAAAGCAGATCAATACAACTCTCATGACTTTAACCTATTAAGAGCCCTGGGCTTTAGCCGTCAGCAAATTGCCGAAGCAAACGAATATGTTTGTGGTACCATGACGGTAGAAGGTGCCCCATTCTTAAAAGAAGAACACTACCCAATTTTCGATTGTGCAAATAAATGTGGATCTAAAGGTCAGCGTTACATTCATGCACACGGCCACATTAAAATGATGGCAGCGGCACAACCGTTCTTATCGGGAGCAATCTCTAAAACCATCAACTTGCCAAACGAGGCAACCGTTGAAGAAATTAAAGATTGCTACGAATTATCTTGGAAATTGGGTACTAAAGCAAATGCCTTATACCGCGATGGTTGTAAATTATCTCAACCATTATCAACTAAATCGGCAGATTCTAAAGAAGATCAGTTAGATACCGTAGAAGAAGTATTGGGCGAAGCAGCCAATGTAAAATTGAGCGATTTAACCCCAGAACAAGTATTAGAAGCCGCTCGTGCTATCTTAGATCGTTCAACAGATACGCACTTCAAACGCCAATTGTCATCGGTTGTAGAAAAGAAAAGTATGCCGGCTAAACGTAGCGGCTTTACACAAAAAGCAGCCGTAGGGGGCCAAACCATTTTTGTACGCACCGGCGAATATGAAGATGGAACCTTGGGTGAAATCTTTGTAGATATGCACAAAGAAGGAGCAACCTTCCGTTCGTTAATGAACTCTTTTGCCATTGCCATATCGGTAGGTTTACAGTACGGGGTGCCTTTAGAAGAGTATGTAGATAAATTCACCTTTACCCGTTTCGAACCATCGGGTATGGTAAGCGGCCACGATAACATTAAATCGGCCACCTCTATTATCGATTATATCTTCCGCATGTTGGGTTACGAATACCTAGATCGCCAAGATTTGGTACACGTACTTACTGAGAAAAAGGTAGTGTTAGGTAATCCTCAACTACAGGATACCGATACCAACCCCGATACCACGAATGTAATAGAAGCACCACAAGTAGCCGAAACCAAGGTGGTGGCCGATAAAACCCTAAAACCAGTATTGGACATTTCGGGTGGTGGCCAATCGGATGCACCAGCGTGTAGCAATTGCGGGCATATTATGGTGCGCTCGGGTACCTGCTACAAATGCTTAAACTGTGGCACGCAGGGTGGTTGTTCATAACACCTAATGCCATACAAACTCAAACGCCTTCTCAGAAATTCGAGAGGGCGTTTTTTGTATATCCCACTATAAATGCCTTATTTTAAGCATGATTTTTAAATTACTCGTACCAGCCTATATTGTAGCCAATCTTTTAGGTGTTTGGGGATTTAAATCACTCCTAGAAAAGCGTCTGAAAAGTAAATTAGGTGTTTGGCTCTACAGCATCTCCTTAAGCCTCAGCCTTACCTTTATGTTGGCATTGGGCGTGCTTGTTTACATACTCCAACATCACCATTAAAAAATGAGAAAAATGAAGCTGAGAGCATTCAGTATCCTGGTAGTTTACCTACTTATTAGCAGCGCTGTAAACGCACAATCATTTATTCAATCACTAGAGCAACAACCCAATCATTGGGCCGACTCGGTAGTTAAGCGCTTAAATAGAAAACAGCGTATTGCGCAATTATTTTTTGTTCGGGCACACACCGATAAGGGCAAGGCCTACGAAGATTCTATAGCACGAGTAATTAAAAGAGAGAAAATTGGGGGTTTGGTGTTTTTTCAAGGGGGCCCACTGCGGCAAGCGGCCTTAACTGCAAAGTACCAACACCTAAGCAAGGTCCCCCTATTAATTGCTATGGATGCCGAATGGGGCTTAGGCATGCGCTTAGATAGTACCATAAGTTACCCTTACCAAATGACGCTAGGGGCTATTCAAAACAACTTATTAATCGAACAATTGGGTGTTCAAATAGCTCGAGAGTTGAAACTGTTGGGCGTACACATCAATTTTGCTCCGGTAGTAGACATAAATAACAACCCTAAAAATCCGGTTATTGGCTTCCGTTCTTTTGGCGACAATAAATACAAAGTGGCCGATAAAGCAGTAGCCTATCTGCAGGGCATGCAACAAGAGGGGGTGCTAACGAGTATCAAACATTTTCCGGGGCACGGCGATACCGATGTAGATTCTCACTTCGATTTACCACAACTACCCTTTAGCCGGAACCGATTAGATAGTTTAGAGCTTTATCCCTTTAAAAAATTAATAGCCGCCGGAGCCAGTGGAGTTATGGTAGCACACATGAATATACCGAGTTTAGATAGCACCGAACACCTGCCTTCTACACTTTCTGAGCCTATTGTAAGCGGCTTACTAAAAAAAGAGCTAGGCTTTAAGGGGCTTATTTTTTCGGATGCTATGGGCATGAAAGGAGTGGTAAAATATTTCCCTAATGGCGAAGCAGATGTACGAGCGCTAATAGCCGGGAACGATGTGTTAGAATTATCTGAAAACAGCAAAAGGGGGATCAAGCTTATTAGAAAAGCGATTCGAAAGCATCGCTTAAGCTGGGAAAGTATCAATCAACGGGTAAAAAAAGTGCTCGTAGCAAAATATTGGGCGGGCTTACAGCAGCCCTATAAACCCGATTTACAAAACCTATTAGCACAACTACATAGGCCCGAGGCATTGGCTCTAAACCAACAACTAGCCAACGAGTCTGTTACTCTGTTGGGAAGTACCGAAGGTCTTCGTTCGCTGTCAAAAACAAAAAAAACGCTTAATGTAAATATTGGTTCAGGTGCAGAAGAGGTGTTTGAGTATGGTTTAAAAAATTACTTTACCAACTTTGCTAGCATAAACATTGCCAAAAATGCAACAGTTAAAGACCTAGAACAGATCGAAGGCAGCCTAAATAATGTTGAACAAATTATTCTGAGCATACACGATACCCGCAAACGACCAGGCGCAAGCCTAGACTTTAGTTCTGCTGTAAGTTCTCTTATAGAAAAAACAGGTGCTAAAATACAAATAAGCGCTGTTTTTGCTAGCCCTTACACCCTCGGGAGCCTAGGCCAAACACTCTGCAAGAAAAGCATACTATTAGTTTACCAAAATAGCAGCGAAAGCCAAGAAGCAGCCGTAAAAATAATTACGGGCAACCTAGCGCCTAAGGGAAAATTGCCCGTAAGCGTAAAACCCTATTTTAGCAACGGAGAGGGCTTATACTAAACACCTGCCACGACTTTGGGCCGTGGCAGGTGTTAGAAAGGTACTTATTTTGATTCTCTACCAAGTGCCCATGCAACAAATGCTCCGGTAATAGAAGCCATTACTGTTGCTGCTAATATGTCTACAACCACTGTGTTTAGTGTTGCAATATTAGTAGTACCATACATGGTAAAATCTAGGGCGCCAGCCACTAAAAAACCGACCCAAGCACCCGTTCTAGCCCCCGAGGCAATGGTTTTAACTTGCCCTACGCAAGAAAAAATATACGAAAGAAGAAATCCATATAATAGACTTCCAAGTCCTATAGACCAAAGCAACATGTCTATACGGTTTACACCAGCAGCAGGGCCTGCATTTTCTTCCATATAATCCACCAAGATCATTCCGTAAATAAGCCAGCCTAAGAAAAAGTAGATAATACCACCTAAAACTGCCGCTAAAAAGTAATTTTTTGAGTTCATACCATTGATAAATTAAGTAAATAATGAGTTAACTATCATTAAGTTACGATTTTGCACCAAACAAACACCGAAACTATATTTAGTTGTTAACGAGGTTTAGATGCTAATTATTGGCTGAATACTAAAAATGTACTAATGATTTGAAATTTAAGAGAATAAGGCTATCTTTGCAGTCCCCAATTTTTGGGGAGCTAAATAAATTATTAATTAAATAAACAAAAGCAAGTGAATACGTTAAGTTACAAAACTGTCTCTGCTAACAAACAGACCGTTAACAAACAATGGGTAGTTGTTGACGCTCAAGGAGAGATTTTGGGGCGCTTGTCATCTAAAATCGCAATGATTATTAGAGGAAAAAACAAGCCATCGTACACCCCACACGTAGACTGCGGAGATAACGTAATTGTTATTAATGCAGACAAGGTTAAACTGACCGGAAACAAATTCAGTGAAAAAGAATATGTTTCTTACACCGGCTATCCAGGCGGTCAGCGTTTCATTTCTCCAAAGGAGTTAATGGCAAAACATCCGGAACGTGTAGTAGAAAAAGCCGTTCGCGGTATGTTACCTAAAAATCGTTTGGGCCGTGCAATTTACAAGAACCTGTATGTATATGCAGGAACCGATCATCCGCACGCTGCTCAAAATCCTACAACCATTAAACTTTAAGGAGAAAAGAAATGTCAACAACAAACACTTCAGGAAGAAGAAAAACTGCTGTTGCCCGCATTTATTTAACTGAGGGTAGCGGCAACATTACCGTAAACGGTAAAGACTACAAAGAGTATTTCCCAACATTGCCATTGCAATACATTGTTACTCAATCTACAGAAGTTAGCGGTTCTACCGGTAAATTTGATGTAAAAGTAAATGTAGCAGGTGGTGGTGTTAAAGGACAGGCAGAAGCCGTTCGTTTGGCAATTGCGAAAGCAATTGTAGAACTAGATCCGGAAACTAAACCTTCATTGAGAGCTAAAGGCATTATGACCCGCGATGACCGTATGGTTGAGCGTAAGAAACCAGGTCGTAAGAAAGCACGTAAGCGCTTCCAATTCAGTAAACGTTAATTTCAGGAGGATCAAAAAATGGCAAGAACAACATATCAAGATTTATTGGATGCAGGTGTACACTTTGGTCACCTTACCCGCAAATGGGATCCAAAAATGGCGCCGTATATTTTCATGGAACGTAACGGCATCCATATTATCGATTTAAATAAAACATTAACTAAAGTAGAGGAATCTGCTGCTGCGATTAAACAAATTGTTAAATCGGGCCGTAAAGTACTTTTCGTATCTACTAAAAAACAAGCGAAAGATATCGTAGCAGAACAAGCGAAATCTGTAGGCATGCCTTACGTAACCGAGCGTTGGTTAGGTGGTATGTTAACCAACTTTGCTACCGTACGCAAGTCAATCAAAAAGATGTCTAACATCGATAAAATGACCCAAGACGGTACCTACGATGTATTATCGAAAAAAGAAAAATTAATGATTCAGCGTGAGCGTATCAAATTAGAATCTCTATTAGGAGGTATTGCTGATTTGAACCGTTTACCTGCAGCATTATTCTTAGTAGATGTGAAAAAAGAACACATCGCGGTTGCTGAGGCATTAAAGTTAAATATCCCAACCTTTGCAATGGTGGATACCAACTCTGATCCTTCAAACATCGATTTCCCAATCCCAGCAAACGATGACGCTACCAAATCTATTACCCTAATTACTGATATCATTATCAAAGCAATTCAAGAAGGTTTAGAAGAGCGTAAACGTGAGAAAGACGAAGAGACTGATAAAGAAGGTGCAGCCGAAAAAGCAAAAGTAGATGCCGCTCCGGCAACAGAAGCAGCTAGCGCTACTCCTGGTAAAAGAGCACGCAAAACTACTACTAAAGCAGAGGCTGAAACCGAAAAAACAGAAGAGTAATTATTGAGTTGTAGGTTGTGAGTTCTAGGTTGTAGGTAATCCCACAACTCATAACCCACAACCTACAACTATTTAAAAATAAAAGGAGAAAAAGAAAATGTCTACAGTACAAATTTCTGCAGCAGACGTAAATAAATTACGCCAACAAACCGGCGCTGGTATGATGGATTGCAAAAAAGCTTTAGTAGAAGCAAACGGCGATTTTGAAGCAGCTGTTGATTATTTACGTAAAAAAGGTGCTAAAGTAGCTGCTAGCCGTTCAGACCGTGAGTCGAACGAAGGAGTGGTAATTGCTAAAACTACTGCCGATGGCAAACGTGGTGTAGTGGTTGAAGTAAACTGCGAAACTGATTTCGTGGCTAAAAATGCTGATTTTATTGCATTTGCAACCAGCATTGCCGATTTAGCCATTGCAAACAACCCAGCTTCTATTGAAGCCTTAACCGAATTAGAGTTAAACGGCATTAAATTAGCCGATCAAATTCTAGATCAAACCGGTAAAATTGGCGAAAAAATTGGCGTATCTAAATACGAAGTAATTAGCGGCGAAAAAGTAGTAGCCTACATTCACGGGAACTACCGTTTAGGCGTATTGGTTTCTTTAAGCGCTAACGCTGCCGATGCAGACGAAGCAGGAAAAGACGTAGCCATGCAAATTGCTGCAATGAACCCAGTTGCCTTAGATAAAGGCGATGTAGATGCCCGCACTATTGAGCGTGAATTAGAAATTGCCAAAGAGCAAATCCGTACCGAAGGTAAACCAGAGGATATGGTAGAAAAAATTGCTCAAGGAAAATTAAATAAATTCTATAAAGAATCAACCCTGTTAAACCAAGAGTTTGTAAAAGACTCGTCGAAAACCGTTGCTCAGTTCCTAGACGGCGTTTCCAAAGGATTAACCGTTGTAGGATTTAAACGAGTACAACTAGGTGCTTAAGTAAAAATCCCCCGAAAAAATCGGGGGATTTTTTTTGACCTTATTTTTCTACCGCTATTTTTTTTATTTTTGACAAACCTCCCCAAGCAATGAAATACAAACGTATCCTCCTAAAACTTAGCGGCGAAGCCTTAATGGGCGAAAAACAATATGGTATTGATATTGACCGCGTAGCACAATACGCCAAAGATATACAAGCCGTACACGCACAAGGCATTGAAATTGCCCTAGTTATTGGAGGTGGCAATATATACCGAGGCCTTAGCGCCGAAAAAGCCGGAATGGATCGCGTACAAGCCGATTACATGGGGATGTTGGCTACCGTAATTAATAGCATGGCCTTGCAAGATGCGCTCGAAAAAGTAGGCGTAAAAACCCGTTTACTTACAGCCATTAAAATGGAGCAAATTTGCGAACCATTTATCCGCCGCAGAGCCGTACGCCACCTCGAAAAAGGGCGTATTGTTATTTTTGGTGCCGGAACCGGCAACCCTTACTTTACTACCGATACCGCAGCCTCTTTAAGAGCCGTAGAAATTAACGCCGATGTAGTACTAAAAGGCACCCGAGTAGATGGTATTTACACCGCCGACCCAGAAAAAGATGTCAACGCCACTCGTTTCGATGAAATTAGCTTTGCCGATGTGTATAGCAAAAACCTGAACGTAATGGATATGACCGCCTTTACCCTTTGCCAAGAAAATAATTTGCCCATAATTGTGTTTGATATGAATAAGCCGGGCAATTTCTTAAAATTGGCCAAAGGCGAACCAATAGGAACTTTAGTGAAATAATAAACGATTGATACAACATGAGCGAACTCATTAAAAAACAACTAGAAGATGCCAAAGCCACTATGGACAAGGCTATTGATCATACCGAAGCAGAATTAAGCAAAATTCGTGCAGGAAAAGCCATGCCCTCTATGTTAGACGGCTTACTAGTAGACTACTACGGAACCTTAACTCCGCTAACACAAATAGGCACTGTAAACACTCCGGATGCCCGCACCTTGGTGATCCAACCATGGGAAAAAACGCTTTTAAAAGACATTGAAAAAGCAATTGTAGAATCAAATTTGGGCCTAAATCCCCAGAACGATGGAACTATCATTCGTTTGAACATTCCACCATTAACCGAAGAACGTAGAAAAGATTTGGTAAAGAAGGTAAAAGAAGAAGCCGAAAAAGGACGTATTGCCGTGCGCAATATTCGCAAAGACGCCAACGAAAAAATTAAAAAATTAAAAGCCGATGGCGTTTCAGATGATGAGATTAAAGTAGGCGAAGCCGACGTGCAAAAACTAACCGATACCTACATTGCCAAGGTAGATACGCATGCCGAAGCTAAAGAAAAAGATATCATGACCGTTTAATGGCAATAAAAATTCATAAGCAAAGGGAATGAAGGAAAATACCTCATTCCCTTTCTTATTTTTGTAGCACATGAAAGTTTTACTACAGTATTTAAAAAATTACAAGGGCTTGTTGGCATTAGCACTTTTACTAGCCGCCCTAAACATGGTATTCTCCCTGCTCGATCCGCACATTACCGGTAAAATAGTAGATAATTTTATCGAAAAACGAAGCACCCTTGGACGTTCAGAATTTATTGGCGGTATTTTACGCCTCATTGGCTTAGCCGTTGGTGCTGCCATGGTATCTAGAATTGCCAAAAATTTACAGGACTATTATACCAACATTATTGTACAAAAATTAGGGGCGCAACTTTATGCCGATGGCTTAAAGCATTCGCTAGAATTGCCCTACCAAACCTTTGAAGACCAACGCAGCGGAGAAACACTGGGCATATTGCAAAAAGTACGCACCGATACAGAACGATTCATTACCGCTTTTATAGGTATTTTGTTTACCAGTTTGGTGGGAATGATTTTTGTGGTGGTATATTCCCTCAATGTAAGTTACAAAGTAACCTTGGTATACTTTGGCGCCATTCCGGTAATTGCCATTACCAGCTGGCTATTAAGCCGTAAAATAAAAACGGTACAAAAAACCATTGTAAAAGAGACTACCGGCTTGGCGGGTTCCACCACAGAATCGCTACGAAATATAGAATTGGTAAAGAGTTTGGGCTTGGCCAACCAAGAAATTGAGCGGTTAAATACCACCACGTATAAAATTTTAGGCCTCGAGCTAAAAAAAATTAAATACGTGCGCAGCATGTCGTTCTTGCAAGGCACTACCGTAAATTTTGTACGCAGCGCTATGGTGGTGGTACTTATGGTCTTAATTTTCGACCAGGAAATATCTGCCGGTAAATATTTTACCTTCTTGTTTTACTCTTTCTTTTTATTTAACCCCCTACAAGAGCTAGGCAATGTCATTGTGTCTTGGCGGGAAGCAGAGGTATCGCTCAATAATTTTAATCGGATTTTGAGTATGCCTAAAGAGGCAAAACCGGCAAAACCACAATCATTAGGGGCCATAGAAACCTTGGCCTTTGATAAGGTAAGTTTTAAGCATTTAACAGCTACCAGAAATGCCTTAACCGAAATTTCGTTTAATACAAAAATAGGTGAAACCATTGCCTTTGTGGGTCCTTCGGGATCGGGTAAAACTACCCTAGTGAAATTACTGGTAGGTTTATATCAACCTTTAAGCGGGCAGGTATTGTATAATAAGTACGCTAGTAGCGCCATTGACTTAGATGAACTGAGAGAAAAAATTGGTTTTGTTACCCAAGACACGCAATTATTTTCGGGTACCATTAGAGAAAACTTATTATTTGTGCGCCCCACAGCCACTGATGAGGAGTGTATGGATGTATTGCACAAAGCCGCTTGCCAAACTCTATTAGCTAGAGCAGATAAGGGCCTAGACACGGTAATTGGCGAAGGTGGAGTAAAGGTGTCGGGCGGAGAGAAACAACGTTTGTCTATTGCACGAGCCTTGTTGCGCCAACCGGATATTTTAGTGTTTGATGAGGCTACCTCTTCTTTAGATTCTTTAACCGAAGAAGAAATTACCGTAACCATTCGCGATGTGTCGGTATTAAAAAATCATATCACCATTCTTATTGCTCACCGCTTATCAACCATTATGCACGCAGACCGCATTTTCGTGCTCGAAAAAGGGCGGATTGTGGAATCGGGCAAGCACCAGGAGTTATTGCAGGAGAAGGGCTTATACTACGCCATGTGGCGGCAACAAATTGGGGAAACTATCCTAGCATAAAAAAAGCCCTCCAACAATTGGAGGGCTTTTTTTATTTCTTGCTAAGAGAAATAAAATCTGCTATGATTTTTAAACTCTCCTCCTCTATAAAATCAAAATCGTCGGATGTTTTTACTTCACCTTTTTTCAAGGGGGCCAAACCTCGACTTTGGCGTCGCTTATTTTCCCGCTCTAGGTTTTTAGCTTCTTGCATCTCACGATCGGCTTTAAGAGTTGCCTCATTCACAGAAACACTTGTTTCTGCGTCTTTCTTTCTAAAATTGGCAATATCGTCTAATAAATAAGTATACTCATCAGAATTTTTCATGCGCTGTTCGTGCAATTTCACCAAGCTTGCGTTCACTAAGGTTAAATTAGCCACAGGACTGTATTTAGAGGGTTTAACCGTATCCCAAGGAAGTGCAGACGGTTCTGAACTTTCTCCGTATTTATCTGCCGGATAAATCATAGGAAATTGAATATCGGGTAGTACACCTTTATGTTGGGTACTACTACCATTTACTCGGTAAAATTTAGCCATGGTTAAGTTAATTTGACCAAATTGAGGTGCATTTTGGCGGGCTACCGTTCCGTTTTTACCATTCTCTTCTTGCTTTTCGCTCAAGAGTTTTAACTTGTCGGTTGGACTAATAATTCTAGAAACATCTATAGAAGATTGTACGGTTCCTTTACCATAGGTTTGGGTTCCTATAATTACGCCGCGGCCATAATCTTGAATGGCACCCGCAAAAATTTCGGAGGCAGAAGCGCTAAAACGATCTACCAATACGGCTAATGGACCATCGTAAGCAATTGTAGGATCCTCATCCTCGTCTATCTCTACTCCACGGCGGTCTTTCACCTGCACCACTGGACCGCTTTTAATAAACAAACCAGTAAGTTCAATAGCTTCCAACAGGGAGCCTCCACCGTTCGAGCGTAAATCCATAATTACCCCATCTACTTTTTGGGCCTTTAAGGTATCTAATAATAGCTTTACATCTCTTGTGGTCGATTTATAATTCGGATCGCCGGCTTGGTAGGCTTTAAAATCTGCGTAAAATGCAGGCACTTCAATTACTCCTATTCTTAACGTTTTTGTTCCCGATTTTACTGTTTTAATGCTTTTTTTAGCAGATTGATCTTCTAATATTATTTTATCGCGAAGTAACTCTACTATAACCGGCTTGGCACTTAACTCTTGGCCGGCGGGAATTACTTTTAAGCGCACCAAGGTGCCTTTGGGGCCCTTAATTTTGGATACCGTATTTTCTATTCTCCAACCTATAACGTCAACAAATTCACCATCCTTTCCTTGTGCAACGGCTACAATTCGATCGTTTACATTTAGGGTTTTGGCTTTAAAGGCTGGGCCTCCGGCAATAATTTCGTTTACTTTAACCACTTCATTATCAACCTGTAAACGGGCACCAATACCTTCGTAGGTGCGGGCCATATCTTCGTTAAACTCTTGTGCACGAATAGGCACAAAATAATTGGTATGTGGGTCAATGGTTTGGGTAAAGGCATTCATTAACAACTGAAATACATCTTGGTTATTGGTTTTATTTGATTGCGAAACCAGGTTGTCGTAGCGTTGTTTTAAGATTTGAAGGTTTTTAGTTGCGTCGCCTCCGGCCATTTTAAGATTCAATAAATCGTACTTTACCCGCAAGCTCCATGTTTTATTGGCTTCTTCGGTGGTATTAAACCATGGCAGTTTTTCGCGGTCGTAAGGGTAACTCTCATTCCTAGTAAAATCAATGGGTTCATTCATTTTGCTAAGTGCAAATTGGAGGCGTTCGCTATAGCGTTTCTGAAAAACATTAAACATATAGAAAGGCACACTTAAATCGCCATTTTTTAAATCATCATCAAAAGTGTTACGGTACTGGTTAAAGTCATTAATATCGGCTTGTAAAAAATAATTTCGGCCGGCATCTAAGCTTTTTAAGTAAGTATCAAAAATGATTGCGGAAATAGAGTCGTTAAGAGCTACTTGTTTGTAGTGGTAATTTTCTATTAACCCACTTAGTTCTTTAGTAACCACGGCTTGTTGCGCATCGGGTTTTAAATTAAAAGATCCGGGTACTTCTATCTTTACTCTTGGATCGGCAGAACAAGCTAAGCTAGCCGCAACAAATAGTCCTAAAAATATCTTTTTGAGCATTTCTTTAAGGTTTTTAACTGTCATAAATACACCCCGAATAATCGTTTTGAAGGCTTAATATACAGACAAAAAATGGTGTTTTTTGTTACAACTAATAAAAATAGGGTGACGCTTATAAGCCGGGGTTCAGTAAGATATGTTGTAATTGGGTAAAGCCTCTGGTATATTCTTCTATTTTGCTACGATTTTCGGCGGCTATATATGCTTGTAAGAGCCTTGATTTTAAGAACAATAGTAAGGGTAGTTCATGAGCTTGAATGGCGGTCCATTCGGCAGCAACTAGATCGTGAATAGCGGCTTCAAAATCGCCCAGTTCATACTTAAACTCGGCCAAAGCGGCGGTGGCTAAGATAATTCCAGGTGCATCCTTTTTCTGCTTAGCCAAGGTAAGCGATTGCAAGTAGAACCATTTTGCTTGGGCATATAGTTCTTGTGCTACATAGGCATTGGCCAACTCTCTATAACACACAATTAGTAGGGTTTTATCTTTAAATTTATTTACCAAGGGCAGCGCCTTCTTTAGTAAATAGTCTTCAGCGGCAAGTCCCTCGTTTGCCGCTATGCCAATTTTGCCCAATTGAATATAGCATTGGGCCTGCAAATATGTATTGTTGCTATTTATTGCGCTACTTAATATCTTATTTTGATAAGCGGTTGCCTGCTTAAATTGACCCTTAAGTGCATACAGACTGCTTAGCTCTGCGGTCACTCCTCTACTTAAGGTTGCATCGTTTTTAATTAACCCCCAAGATGCAACTTGCTCAAATAAGCGAATGGCTGCATCTATATTACCCGATAAGGCATGTTGAAATGCTTTCTCTAGCAGCGATTGTTGAAAGACACTTAATTTGGTACTACTGGATTTATATTCTTCTTTAAACTGAGTGGTATTGTCTATAAAATTGGTGGTTTCTAGATAGTTTTGCACATCCACCGGATCGGTGTCTAAACCCACCCGTAATAAGAAATAAGATTTTAAACCCGTTTGACTTATAGAGTCTACTTCATGTTGAGCGAAACCTAAAAAGGGGAACAAAAAAAGGCAAAGTACTAGTAAGCCCGCTTTGCTTAAATACCTATTTCTGTTTATTGGGCTTATCATGGCGCAGTTTGTACAAATGGGTGGTAATTTAATATTAAATTTTAACAGCGTGCTAAATTTACTGATATTGTAACCTATGTTAACGAACACTCCTTTGGCAGAACGCATGCGGCCCCAAAGCCTCGACACTTACATTGGTCAACAACATTTAGTGGGCAATGGGGGTGTATTGCGCAAAGCCATTGAATTGGGTAGCATTCCATCTTTAGTACTATGGGGGCCTCCCGGAGTAGGCAAAACAACCTTAGCCCTAATTATTGCACAACAACTTAAACGTCCGTTTTTTAGTTTAAGTGCCATTAACTCGGGGGTTAAAGATATTCGGGCAATTATTGATGAGGCAGCCTTCATAAAAAAGCAAGGTCAACCCTTACCCATTTTATTTATTGATGAGATTCACCGCTTCTCAAAATCGCAACAAGATTCATTATTGGGTGCGGTAGAACGTGGTATAATTACCCTGATTGGTGCTACTACCGAAAACCCTTCGTTCGAAGTAATTTCTGCCCTACTTTCTAGGTGCCAGGTATACGTTTTACAACAACTAACCAGCGACGAGTTGTTGGCTTTATTGGAGCAGGCCATTGAGCAGGATGCGTTGTTAAAAGAGAAAAAAATACATATTTCCGAGCACGAAGCTTTAGTACGTCTTTCGGGCGGAGATGGACGCAAATTATTAAATGTACTAGAACTAGTTGTGCAAACACTAGAGGGTGACGAACTAACAATTACCAATGATTTAGTGCTGCAACAAGTACAACAGCACATGGCCATTTACGACAAAGGCGGAGAACAGCATTACGACATCATATCGGCCTTTATAAAATCTATTAGAGGAAGCGATCCCAATGCCGCCGTGTATTGGCTAGCCCGCATGATTGCCGGAGGAGAAGAACCTGGATTTATTGCCCGTCGCTTACTTATTTTAGCTTCGGAAGATATTGGAAATGCCAACCCAAACGCCCTCTTATTGGCAAAAACCTGCTTTGATGCGGTACGGGTAATAGGCTGGCCCGAGTCGAGAATTATTTTATCACAAACCGTTACCTATTTGGCCTGTTCGGCCAAAAGTAATGCAAGCTACGAGGCTATTAATAAAGCTGCAGAATTGGTAAAACAAAGCGGCGACCTTTCGGTACCCATGCATTTACGCAATGCGCCCACCAGCCTTATAAAAAACCTCGACTATGGTAAGGGGTATAAATATGCCCATAGTTACCAAGGAAATTTTGCAGAGCAAGAATTTTTTCCGGAGCAACTGAGTGGTAGCACACTTTATACCCCGGGGGCAAACCAGGCCGAAAGCAAACTTAGAGAATTTCTTAAAGCCCGTTGGAAAGATAAATACGGCTATTAAATACTAAAACGTTCTCTTAGGTTACTACTATATGATCTGCTTGAGTTTAAACGAGTAAAATTTTTATCATTTAGTGTAAACACCAAAGATCCGTTAAAACTCTTACGTATTTCTTTAATCGCCTCAATGTTGAGGATAAAACTTCGATGGATACGTACAAATTTTTCAGGCAGATGTTCTTCCAAATGATTCATGGTGAAATCGGTTAGATGGCTAAGACCGTCCATATCGTGCAAAAAAACATATTTATCTTCTGCCTCTATGTAAGCAATATCTTCCAACTTAACCAACATAATTTTATCTCCTAAGTGTACCGTTATAGTTTTAATTTCGGCCTTGGGTTTTATACTATCAATTAAGCCTTGCAACATTTTAAGGTCAGGACTAAAGGGAGCAGCACTTTGAAGTTTATTGACCGTAATGTCTAAGCGATCTTTCTCGATGGGTTTTAGTAAATAATCAATAGAATTCTCTTCAAATGCCTTGATGGCATATTGATCGAATGCGGTGGTAAAAATTACTTTGGGGTGGTGCATCACTAGACGTAACATATCAAAGCCGTTCATCACTGGCATTTCAATGTCTAAAAAAATTACATCGGGTTTAAGAGACTCTATTAACTCTAGTCCCTCCCGTCCATTAGATGCCTCTGCTACCACATCAAACAACTGGTAGCCGGTCAACAGTCTTTTTAAGCGTTGCAGGCCAATGGCCTCATCGTCAATAATGATCGTTTTTAATAGTTTGTTCATAATGCGATTGGTTTAAGTGGTGTAGTATTTTGTTTTATATCAAATTGTTTGCCAAACAGGTGTAGGTATTAAATTTTAATAGGTTTACTAACACATGGAAATACAATTCTAACATGCTTCTGGGGGGTATTTAGCAATTGGAACTGGTAATTTAGGGGAAACAGTAATTGAAGTTTTTCATTGGTATTCATAAAACCATTTCCTTCGGTAATTTGTTGGGGAAAAGCTTGCCCACTATCAAACACCTGAAGTAGCAACTTATCTTTACCTTCCCTCTGTATACACAGCTTAATAAAACCCGGCTCTGCTTGGGTAGAGAGGCCGTGTTTCAAGGCATTCTCCACAAGGGGTTGTATTAAAAATCGAGGGATATAATAGGGTAGCAGGTCGTCGGCTACAGCTAGGTTAACCTGTAGTTTTGGGCCCAATCGTATTTTTTCAATTGCCAAGTATACCTCTAGCATCTCTAGCTCTTCGGCAAGGGTAGAAAAATTTTGCTCCGAATAATTAATGCTATATCTAAATAACTTAGAAAGTTTAAGGGTAAGTTCTTCGGCCAATACCGCATCGGTATATACTAAACTGGCAATTGCATTTAAAGAATTATATAGAAAGTGGGGGTTTATTTTCGATTGCAGCGTTTCCAACTCCTCTTTTACCTTTAGTTGTTTCATTCTAAGAATTTCAATTTCTTTTTTTTGAAACTGATTGATGTACGTAATACGTTGTGATTCGTACAGCAATACCAAGGCGCTTATAATAATACATACACTAAAATTGGTTATTGCCTGATTTAGCAATATGCCTATATCGTAGTAATGATGAGAAAATCTAGAAAACACATAATAAGAGAGGTAGGTTGCCATTAGAGTGCCGCTAATAGCCATTAGAAACAAAGCGGGAACCTTAATCCATCTTTGTGAAATACGGGGATTTAATGTTTCGGTATAACACGAAATTACCGTGGTCATAGCCAAGGCATGTATACAACAGAAAAGTAAAATTCCCAAACTGCCCAACAAGGTGAGTGAGTAAAATGTCAATTCAAAACAAGCAATAAGTAGCGCAACAATGCATCCAGTAAGTACTGCATTACCGTATTTGTAGGTCCACTGGTACTTAAAAAATTTCCGTGAGACTATCATGCTGACTTAATTGGCTACTGTAGATAAGGGCAGTAATAAACTGATACATTTTTCAGGATCATTTACCAACTTAACGGCATAATCAGATCCATAATGTATATTCAGGCGGGCATAAATACTTCTCAATCCGTAGCCAGCACGAATTGTTTTAGGGAATGTAGCCCCATTATCGTACACATCAATCTGAATTTTACCCCCCAGCCTACGGATATTTACCCGAATAGCAATATCAACTTCACCTGCCGCAGCCAATCCATGTTTAACGGCATTTTCTAATAAGGGCTGAAGTAAAAATCGGGGGATAGTAACCTTTAATAACTCGGCATCGCAGGTAAATTCATAGTTAAACAAATCGCCAAAGCGTATGTGTTCAATTTCTAGGTAATTTCTGGCAATGTGTAATTCCTCCTGTATGGTTATCCACTGATCTTCATTCTCCCCGTATCGGTAAAGTTGCGCCAAACGCACAGTCATATCTTCTGCCTTAGCACTGTCGTGCAAAATTAAGCCCGCAATAGAGTTTAACGCATTGTACAATAAATGAGGATTTATTTTTGTTTGTATGGCCCTTAACTTGGCCTCTTTAGTTAACCAGTGTAATTTCACCACTTCTACATCTTGCCTAACGCTTTGCTGTTTATTGCTTGCTGCCCGCCATTCATAAAGCTGAATACCCGCACACACCACCACCGAAACAACAAAACTGAGCAGAAGCAAACCCCTCTGTGTGGCAATGAGAGGCCATGGAAATATTATTGATGCGGACGTAACACCCAAAAACATGCCGATTGCAAGACCACCAAGAGCCACTATATAGAAAGACAAAGTTGGACCCGTGTATACCCATTTTGTTATACCAGGCAAAGAAATAGACATAGACATACTATTGGCAAGCACACATAGAGTCCATGCACTTACCCACAATACCAATTCAGCTTCCTGTAATTTTATGGGCTGACCGGTAAAAAGTGTATTGAATAGAATAATGCTGTGGCCTATTACCAAGCCCAACATCAACCCATACAGATTCACATATTTCCAATCTCCTTCAAAATGTTGTTGTGGAATCAAAAGCAAATAATTTCATTGATGCGACACAAAAATATAAAATTATATAATTATTTAATTTTTCTTTAATAATATTTCTTCATATTTATTTATTATGCGATTTAATGATTAAACAAAATACCTGAATAGAGGTGTTAGATAGACCACACCCCTCTGCACACTAATTGTTTTTGTCCTGCGTTTAAGTTTTGAGTAAACCCTCAAAATTATTTCACCACTATAATGTAAATTCTTATGAAAAGCATCTACACACAAAAACTAATCGCACTAAGCCTGCTAAGCATTTTTACACTCGGCTACCTCGAAAGTTGTTCCACAACTAACAAAACCACCAAGGGGGCTGTTATCGGGGCATTGGCGGGTGGCACAGTAGGTGCACTAATTGGGAAAAAGGCGGGCAATACGGCGGTGGGAGCAATTGTTGGAGGAGCTATTGGCGGAACGGCGGGCGCTTTTATTGGTCGAGGAATGGACCGCCAAGCAGAACAATTGAAACAAACCATTCCTGGAGCCGAGGTTATCCGCGAAGGAGAAGGCATTATTGTAAAATTTGATTCAGGAATCTTGTTTGATGTGAGCAAATCGGAGCTTAAAGCCGCTGCCATGACCAACATTCAAAATTTGGCCAAATCACTCAGAGACAATCCGGACACCGATGTGATGATTATTGGTCATACCGACAATAGTGGTAGCGATGAGTACAATAATAGACTATCTGAACGCAGGGCCGAAGCAGTTAAAACATTCACCATAAATCAAGGCATAGCCGGCAGTCGTTTAAGTACGAGAGGCAAGGGCGAAAGCGAACCTATTGCCGACAATGCTAATGAAGAAGGAAGGGCAAAAAACAGACGAGTAGAGATTGTAATTGTAGCTAACGAGAAAATGAAAGCCGATGCTCAGAAAAACGCCGGTTAAATTGGCATAAGAAGAGTCACGCCTATTTTTTGTATATTTGAGTAATGGGCAAAAAAATACTCAGTTGGGTTTTTGCTGGGCTGTACCTCTTAAGTACATTGGGCCTTGCTGTAAACGTTCACTACTGTGGCAACAAATTGGCTCAGGTACAGTTTCAAAGCCGAGAAATACGCAATTGCTGTTCCGAAAAGGCCGAAAAAACTGCCGGATGTTGCAAAAATCAATTGGTCAACTTTAAAATAAAAGACCAACATCTGAGCGGTGGCTCGGTAGAAATGCCCACTTTAGTTGAAGTGGTGCTGCCTAGTTCATTGGTTTATACAAAAACCAGCTACCTTTTTAATACAGAGAAATATACTTTTTTCCTTCAAAAACCGCCTCCAAATACCGTTCCCCGAGAGGTATTATATAGCGTTTTTAGAATTTGATTAATGGCTGATTTATGAATGGCGTAGCTTGGGCTATGCACAAAATTTATATTCACCGTTAATCAAAAATCATGAAAAAAAGAACCTACTTAGGGCTAATCTTAGTCCTACTATTAAGCAGTTTATATACACAGGCACAAGTAAGCAAAGCCGAAATTCAGGTAAGCGGATTAACCTGCTCTTTATGTCAGCTAGCCACCCAAAAAGCAGTTAGAACACTCGATTTTGTGGCCGACATACAACCCGATTTAAATAAAAATATCTTCATTATTACGTTTAAAAGTGGTAAAACCGTAAAGCCCGATTTACTAGCTAAAAAAGTAAAGGGCGCCGGCTTTTCGGTAAGCAAGTTGGTGTTAACCTATAGCTTCTCGAAGCTAAAGATTTCGAACGGAACAACATTTACCTATGGTGGCGCCTCTTTTAGCTTTATGAATGTGAGTGGCCAAACACTCGATGGACCCACTAGAATTACCCTACTAGATAAAGACTTCGTTTCGGCCGGTACCTATAAAAAATTGGCTGCAACGGCCGATGAGAGCTACCAAACCGGTAAAACCAACGGGACCAGGAATTATCACATAAGCTTGTAATATGAAACGTTTAGTCCTTGCATGGGTGCTGCTACTAAGTAGCGCCTATGCTTACTCACAAGAATTATATGTAGCCACCGAGCCGGCAAGCAACATGCCAAAAAACTCTATTGGTTTTAGGTTAACTCAAGAAGCAAGCTTTGCCAGCGGGTATAAGGCAAAAATATTACCCGAGGTTATGTTGGGTATTAGCAAAAATCTGATGTGGCACCAAACAGTATTACTAAACAAAGTGCCTCAAACAGGATTAAAAGTAAGCGGCTGGAGCAGCTATGCTAAATACCGTTTTTTAAGTATAGATAGTACGCATAGCCATTTTAGAGGATCGCTATATGCTAGGTATTCGTCGGTAAGCAAAGCAATTGTAGCCAACGAAATAAATCTTGAAGGTGATAATAGCGGTTGGCAAACCGGCGTGGTATTTACGCAACTCTTACACAAATTGGCCCTCTCCGGATCGGTAAATTATACCCGAGCGCTAAACAATAAAGGGGGAAATGTACTCCCGGATGGTTTCTCAAAAGAATACATTGGCTATACATTGGCCAGCGGCTTATTGGTGTATCCTAAAACCTACAGAGATTATAAGCAAACGAACGTGAATGTGTACTTGGAGTTCTTGGGTAAATCGAATATGGGCAACAAACAACACTTGCTAGAAGCAGCTCCCGCAGTGCAATTTATTATCCATAGCACGTTTAGAGTAGATATTTCTCAACGAGTACAAGTATGGAGCAGCATGACGAGAGAACAAAAAAACATATTCTTAGTTAGGCTAGAATATAATTTGTTTAATGCCCTATAGCCAAGCCTTGCGTTTCTGCGTTTCGGTAATGTGCGCTAAGTGATGAGCGCCATGCCAAGCATATACGCCCAATACATTTTTCAAGGCAGCGATTTTTTGTTGCTCCGGGTTAAAATAAGTGCGCTCAAAATCGGCAGGCGATAAGGTTTTTAAAAATAATACCCAACGCCAATGAAGCGCTTCCAACAAATCTAAAGAAACAACTATGGGGCCAGATGCGCCTTCGGCACATTCGGCCCATAGTTTTTCACTATATGGTTTAATAATAGGATGCTCTTCGGTAACTGCCAGTTTAAAGCGGATGTAGGCATTCATGTGGCTGTCTGCCAAATGGTGTATCACCTGACGCAATGTCCAACCTTCGGGGCGATATGGGGTATCTAATTGCTCTTCACTAAGGCCTTCGGCCACCGCCCGCAAATGACTAGGGAAAGTGGCTAGTTCTTCTACCCAAGCGGCTAACTGAGCTGGGCTTATATCCTCACTCGGCTGATACCTACCCAAAGGGTATTTTAACTGTTCTATATCCTGATTCATGTGATTAAAATAGTTTTTTTAGAAGTTTTAATAAAGACATCTTATAGGGAGGATATACCATCCAGTTGAAATCAATCGCACTTTGGTACATCACCGAACGTTCATGCGAAAAGGCTTTAAATCCATAAAAACCATGGCAACTGCCTGTGCCGCTCGACTGCACCCCGCCAAAAGGTAAATTAGGGTTGCTAATATGTACCAACACATCGTTTACTAGGGTACCTCCAGCAGAAGTTTGGGCGATAACCTGTTTAGCAATAGCGGAATTTCCGAATACATATAAGGCAAGGGGTTTTCCCTGAGCATTAATATAGGTAAGGGCCTCCTCTAGGCTTTTGTACGTGATAAGAGGCAACAATGGACCAAAGATTTCTTCTTGCATTAATCCTGAATCAAGCGGTACCTTACTTAGCACCGTCGGGCTAATGCGCAAGGTGTTGGCATCAAACTGCCCACCAATACGTAATTGAGCTCCTTTGGCAAGGGCATCATCAAATAATTTTTTCTGACGCTCAAAATGGCGACTATTAATAATGCTACCGTAAGCCTCTGCATTGGCTTGACCATTGCGGGTAAAGAGTTTGTGTATATTTTGAGAAACCAAATCCACAAACTTTTCGAGCAAATGCTCGGGCAACAATACATAATCAGGGGCAATGCAGGTTTGACCTACATTCAAGAATTTACCCCACACAATTTTCTCGGCAGCTTTTTCTAGGGCGGCACTTTCGGTAATCACGGCGGGTGATTTTCCACCCAACTCTAAAGTTACCGAGGCTAAATGCTCGGCAGCGGCCCTCATTACCACCTTACCAATAGTGGTACTTCCGGTAAAGAAAATATGGTCAAAAGGCAAAGACAATAATTCTTTTGCCACTTCTGCATCACCCTCTACACAAGCAATTTCTTCTACAGCAAAATTAGTAGAGATAAGTGTATACAACAAAGCACTCGTGGCCGGGCTTAACTCTGATGGTTTTAGCACCACCCCGTTGCCCGCCGCAATGGCGGATACTAAGGGGGAAATGGCTAATTGAAAGGGGTAATTCCAGGGAGAAATAATTAAGGAAAGACCCTTAGCCTCATACACAATTCTGTTTTTAGTGAACAAACTGGTTAGGGTGGGGGCCACCCGCTTTGGTTTCACCCATTTTGATAAATTCTTAAGAGCAAAATCAATTTCGGCATACACAAAATACACCTCGGTTACCGCGGCTTCAAACAGGGGTTTCCCTAAATCTTGTTTCAGCGCTTCAAAAATGGCCAATTCGTTTTGTTGAATAAGTGTTTTGAGTTTTTTAAGCGTTTGCTTCCTTTGGGCAACACTACTTGTTTTGAGTGCACTTTGCTTCGTTTTTTGAGCAGCAAAAATTTCAGAAACGGATGTCTTCATGTTTTTATGTATGGTGAGTATGGGCTTTGGTGATTAAATTTAGGTAAAGAAAGCTTAAATTCACGACGTACAATTCAATTCATGAAAAAAATCTATTGCTTCTTAGTGTTCCTCAGCCTTGGACTTCATGCTGGCTTTGCTCAAAAGCTACGTACCAATGTTTGTGTATATGGCAATACTACAGCCGCCTTAGCGGCCGGCATACAGTCTGCTCGTTCGGGTGTACAAACCCTTCTTATTAGTGACTCAAATAGCTGGATAGAGCCGGCCTCACTCGGCGATTGGGAAAAGTTAAACCCTGCTTCGGCCCTTGGTGTAGAATTCCTAAAAAAATACACCACGCTAGAAATACATAAAGAACTAAAAGCCGATTCTCTCCTACAATCTATTGAGGCCTTAGTTGATACGGTAAAAAATTTAAAGCGTATCAACGCTAGCACTATTGAAAAGATAAAAGAATCGGGGAAAGGGTGGGAGTTGAGCTTAAAAAGCGGGCAAAAAATTAAAACCTTGATCTTGGTTGATGGGGACAAAAACCAGGTCGTGCTAAAACAACTAGGACTAAGACCCCAAGCAGGTGCCGCTATAGCATTTGATGTAAATAACCCACTGACAAGAACCAGCGTTGCCATTCTGGGTACCAACCACATACTTCCACTACAAGCCTTGGTGGTAGATAAACAAGCAAACATCATTTCTATTCCAACAACAGGAACGGTTTTAGCACAACTTAATGCCGGCCAAGCTGCCGGGGCCACAGCAGCCTATTGTGCCTTTTTTAAAACTACAACCGAACACCTCAACGTACGGGCCATTCAGAGTGAATTACTCACCTATAAAGCTACATTACTTCCTTTTGGAGATGTACATCAAGCTGATAGTAATTTTATAGCCGTGGAACATGTAGCACTTACTGGTTTATTAGCCAGCGGAATTCGACAAAAAGGCGACACCTCCCTTTGGATGGGAAACCAAAGCCTAAACGCTAATGAGCTAAAAACCCCAATGAAAAAATTATACAGCCGCAGCCAAATTTGGTTTGCAGATCATGCCAACATCGGAGATTTAACCATTGGAGAGGCTATTGGACTTATTACCTATACCGCCACCCGAGGTAAAGAATTAAAAGCAGAGATTGAAAGTGGATGGAAAAGTACCCTAAAACTTTCTGGAACCTTTGATGAAAAACGAAAAATTAGCCGCAGCGAATTTTCGGTATTATTAGAGGCCTATTTACAGCCCTTTGCTACCCAGGTAGATCTGCAGGGGGAATTAATTAACTAGTACCCGGAATGAATCCATACGCTCAAAAACGATTTTGGAAATTTGTGCTCTTAGCCTTTGCTATTCTAATTGCGGGAGCATCGTTATGGTACACCAATTATTTGGTTAAAAACATCTCTGTGGCCGAACGCACCCGGGCCGAAGTGTGGGCATTAAGTAATAAAAAAATTCTGGAAATTGCCGATGTAAACGATGAGTTCATCACCTTTATTTATTCCATTCGCGATAGTTTGGAAGTACCCGCTATTGTAACCAATAGCCATGGTAAAATTATTTTTTGGAAAGGTCTAGATAGTACCAAAACCAACATTAAGCTAGAGGCCCAAGAGCGCACGTTGGAGAGTTTAAAACAAAAGAAATACGACCCGGTATATTTTAAACAAGAGCTCGAACAAATGAAAGCCCAGCACGAGCCTATACACATACAGGTAAACTCCTTTGGTACAAACGACGAACAGTTGGTATACTACAAAGACTCGGTATTGCTAACCCGCCTACGCATATTCCCATACATTCAATTAGCACTCATTGCCTTATTTTTACTCATTGCTTATTTTGTTTTTAACTCGGCACGAAAGTCTGAACAAAACCTAGTTTGGGTAGGTATGGCCAAAGAAACCGCCCATCAATTAGGCACGCCTATTTCTTCCTTAATGGCCTGGGTAGAATTACTAAAAACCAAATTCCCGGCCGAAGATGAGCACTTGCTATTAGAGATGGAAAATGATATGAAGCGACTAGAAATTGTGGCCGATCGCTTCTCAAAAATAGGCTCCAAACCGGTATTAGAAAACCAGGTGGTGTACAGTGTGGTAGCCGATTTTGTGAACTACTTTAAGTTTAGAAGTAGCGATAAAATTCAGTTTAGTGTACATGGCGATAAACAAGCGCAAGCCCTACTCAACATCCCACTATTTGACTGGGTACTTGAAAATTTATTAAAAAATGCAGTAAACGCCCTCGATGGTGGAGGAAGCATTGGAGTACACATTCTTGATAATTTGGTAAAGGAACAAGTAATTATAGACATTAGCGATACCGGAAAAGGTATTCCTAAAAACAAATTCGAAACCATTTTTCAGCCCGGCTATACCACCCGAAAACGAGGCTGGGGCTTGGGTCTTTCTTTAAGCCGACGAATTATTCAAAATTACCATAACGGACAAATTTTTGTTAAAGATTCGGAGCCGGGAAAAGGAACCACCTTTCGCATTATTTTAAAAAGCAGTGCTAGTTATGAACCCACTACAAACTAAAGAATACCCAGTCTATTATCAACCCTATATTGCTACTGTTTCGGCCGATGCATGGGCAGAATTTGAACAACAAAAAGAAAGCTTTGCTCAGTTTATTTCCAACACCCCTAGGGAAAAAGAAAACTATGCCTATGCACCCGGAAAGTGGACAGTAAAAGAAGTAATTGGGCACCTACTAGATACCGAACGCATTATGGCGTACCGAGCGCTGCGTTTTGCCCGAAACGACCAACAAGAGTTGGCCGGTTTTGAAGAAAACGACTATGTAAAGCACTCCAACTATTCGGCTAGAAGCTTAGAAAGCCTAGCCCAAGAATTTATAGCCATTAGAACAAGTAATTTGTTTTTGTTTAGTCAATTTACAGAGCAAGAATGGAACCGGAGTGGCCAAGCAAATAAGAATTCTGTATCGGTAAGGGCACTGCTATACATCTTGGTTGGACACCTTAATCACCATCAAAAAACACTCCAAGAGCGTTATTTACTTAGCTAAAAAACTGTCGATTTCTAGCAATAAGCCTGTAGGTGAGTCTGGCTAACCAAATAAATGGGAGCAACAGAAACACGTTAGCCAAAAAAGAAGACCAGTGTCCGCTTTGTTTCCAGATTTCTAAAATAGCATCAGCACCACTTAGTATTTGCCCCTTGGTACTTACCAAATGAAGTTTTTTTGCGCAAGCCTCGGGACTTAATTGGGGGTATTTAGCCAACATTTCGGTGTTTTGATAAGGTATTAGCTTAAACTGATTTTTACCATCTATGCGGCTAAGCCAGCCACTTACGCCCACACACATGGGGCAAGCGCCATCAAAAAAAACTACCGTTTGTTTTTCGCTCATCAATACAAAGATACCCATCTAAATTTAAGCTACGGATGTTTACCTTTGAATTATGATTTCTATTCAATCCTTTACGGCTAATCCCTACCAAGAAAATTGTTACGTTTTGTTCGATGAAAGTAGAGACTGCGTCATTATAGATCCCGGAGCCTATACGTCACAAGAGCAGAACGAACTTAGCCGGTTTATAGAAAGCCATAAATTAACTCCGGTAAAACTATTAAATACCCATTGCCATATAGACCACGTATTGGGCAACGCCTATGTACATAGCCTTTATGGACTACTGCCCGAGTTTCATCGCCTAGAGCTAGAAATGCTACACGCCATTCCGGGCTATGCTCCGCAAATGGGTATACACTATGAGCTTTCGCCACTACCAGAAAACTTCTTGTCGGAAAGCGGAAATATACCCTTTGGCCAAAGTACTTTGGAATTAATTTTTGCCCCGGGTCACTCTCCGGGTCACCTGTGTTTTTACAGCCCCGCCGACAATTTTCTCATCGGGGGCGATGTGTTGTTCTATCAAAGCATAGGCCGCACCGATTTGCCAGGTGGCAATCATCAACAATTATTAGATAGCATTACCCACAAACTGTTTAACTTACCAAATGATTGTGTGGTATATCCCGGCCATGGACCAAGCACCCAAATAGGTTTCGAAAAAGCCCACAATCCATTTTTAGTATAAGCTTTGAATACCGCACGCTATATTGCCAAGAGATACCTTTTTTCTAAAAAATCGGTAAACGCTATTCACATTATTTCAGGCATTTCTATGCTTGGAGTATTAGTGGGAAGTGCTGCTCTTATCATCATTCTATCGGTATTTAATGGCTTTGAGGGTATTATTTTATCTATGTACAACAACCTAGGGCCCGATTTAGAGGTAAGCGCCGCACATGCAAAGCATTTTAGCCCCAATAAGCAAAACATACAAGAACTAGCAAAAGACAAACGGGTACTTAACTATACCGAAGTGTTACGGGAAAAAGCACTTATACGATACGGAAATACTCAGTTTATTGGTAAAATGCGGGGGGTAAGTGCCGGTTTTACAAAAGGAAAAATGGTAGATAGTGCGCTACTAAGCGGTACTTTTGCGCTAGAAAAAAACGGTAATCCGGCGGCGGTAATTGGCGCTTCGGTGCAATCGTACCTCTCGGTAAACCTAGGCGATCAGTTTCAAACGCTCGATATTTATGCCCCAAGAAAGGGTGCGGTTAATAGCCTAAATCCTGCTGATGAGTTTGCGGTACGTTCGGTTTTTCCGGTGGGAGTTTTGCGCATACAGCAAGAGGTAAACGACATGGTTTGGGTACCCATTTCCTTGGCAAGAGAGTTATTGGGCGAACCTAGCGCTTGTAGCAGCCTAGAGATTAGTGTAAAACCGGGTGTGAATGCCGATGATTTTCAGGAAGAATTAACGAAAAAATTAGGGAATAGTTTTGTGGTAAAAAACCGCATTCAGCAAAACGAGCTGTTATACAAAATTCTTAATTCCGAGAAATGGGCCATTTTTCTCATCTTAACCTTTGTACTCATTATTGCCATTTTCAACATCATTGGTTCCTTGACCATGCTGGTTATTGACAAGCGAAAAGACATTGCTATTCTGAGCAGTATGGGTGCCAGCAAATCACTTATTCAGCGGATATTCTTTTTAGAGGGAATGATGATTTCGGGAATTGGCTGTGCAATAGGGCTGGTAGTGGCCTTAGCTTTTTGTATCGTTCAACAAAAAACGGGTTTTGTAAAAATGGACGACGGGCCCAATCCACTCATAGAATCGTACCCCATTGGATTAAAACTTAGCGACTTTGCGCTAGTTGCCCTAACCGTTTTGGGTATTTCGGCAATTGCATCGGCCATCTCTGCTAGATTAAGTATAAAAACACTCGATCGGGTAAAAGAATCGCTTTAAGTAAGAAATAGGTGATCTGTAGAAGTAGAAATAAGCCCTGTCGCTCTGCCCCTCTCAAAAAGCACCCGAATGGCTTTTTTACCCAAGTCGCCCAAATCAAGGCTGTATTGATTTACGTATAAATCAATATGCTGTTTACGCACCGATTCTTCTAACTCTTGGGCATGTTGGCACACAAAATCACTACTAGCTTCGGGGTGTTCAAAGGCATATTGTACACTTTTACGGATTAAACGATTTACTGTATATTGTGTTTCTACGTCGATGTTTCGGTTAACCATAATGCCTCCAAGCGGAACAGGCATGCCGGTTTGTTGCTCCCAATAATCGCCCAAATCAACAATCTTATAGAGGCCCTTTTGAGCATAGGTAAATCTATTCTCGTGAATAATTACACCCAAATCAAGCTCTTCATTTAATAAGGATTCTTCAATAGCCGAGAACACCAATTCTTTTTTGTTCTGTAATTCGGGAAACGCAATTCCGATTAAAAAATTAGCGGTGGTGTATCTACCCGGTATTCCCACAGTAAGGTTGGGTTGGTCTTTTACCTCTTCGGGAGTGTAGGCTGTTTTTGAAATGAGCAGGGGGCCCACACCAAAACCAAGGGCACTGCCAGCATCGAGCAATACATACCTATCGCTTACATGGGCAAAGGCATGAAAACTAAGTTTAGTAATATCTAATACACCCTGTAAGGCTTTTCTATTTAACGTTTCTACATCGTCGAAAAAAACATCGAACTCGAGGCCCTCGGTATCAATTTTATGATGAATAAGTGCATCGAAAATAAAGGTATCATTAGGACAGGGAGAAAATCCAAGGCTTAGTTTTTTCATTATTCGCTTAGTAGTTGCTCTAAGGTTTGGTTAAGGTTAGCAATGGCCAAGGGGATATTCCAAGCATCGCGATTGCGTGGTTCTATCCAATTAGAAATAGCTCTTAGTTGAATGGAGGGAAGTTTCACTTGTGCACAAGCATAAAAGAAAGCGGCACCCTCCATGCTTTCTACTTGCACGGGATGGGTTTTAGCAATAGCTGTAATAGAGGCACTAGTGCCGTGAGCTTTATTTACGGTTATGGCGGTTGCTTTTTGCACCCCCCCCAAGAAGGGAAGCGGGGTAGCCGGGGCAATGGCTTGCGTATGTTGCGAACCAAAACCTAAGGCGTCTATAGAAATAAAACCCTGCTCTTCTTCGGCACCCAATTCCGCCAGAGTATCGTCAGTAATATGTAAAACCTTGCCCAGTGGAATGTGTCGATCAAAGGACCCCGCAATACCACCATTAATAGCCAAATCGTAAGAGTTTTGAGCTAATTCTTGACCCAAGGAAAAAGCGGTAGAAACCATCCCTACACCCGTTATAAGCACGTTTACTTGGTGCGCACCTAGGCTAAATGAAGAGGTTTCTGGCCCGGCAAGATACTTGGTAAGCAAGGGTGCTATTTCGGCAGAGGTGGCGGCAACTAGCAAGATTTTCATGCCGCAAAGTTAAACACTATCTAGCTTTCCTGTCTTGCTTCGTGGGGTTTATTTATATTTGTACAAATTAGCAAGAGAAATGATATTTATAACCCGTAGAGAGCGATTTAATGCGGCTCACAAATTATACCGTGAAGATTGGTCGGTAGAAAAAAATACCGACACCTTTGGTAAATGTGCCAACCCTAATTGGCATGGCCACAATTACGAATTATTTGTAACCATAAAAGGAGAAGTGAATCCGGAAACTGGGTTTGTAATTGATTTAAAAGATCTTAAAAAAATTATTGTTACGCAGATTATAGAGCCCCTAGATCATAAAAATATCAATTTAGATGTAGACTTTATGAAGGGTAAATTAGCCTCTACCGAAGTCTTGGCTATAGAGATTTGGAAAATACTAGCTCCACAGCTTAGCAAGCACCAGGTAGCCTTGCACAGTATTAAACTATTTGAAACAGAAAACAACTACGTAGAATATTTCGGCGAATAACACACACCCAACTATGAATAAATTTGATCACCTCGATGAGGAGGAATTGCTAAACGGATATACCAAGGTAGATCGTTACAATCAAAAAAAGATTGATGAGATTGCCGGTCACTATGCCGAAATTTTGCCACAATTGGGTGAAGATCCAACAAGAGAGGGTTTGGTAAAAACCCCAGAGCGTGTAGCCAAAGCGCTCCAATTTCTAACACATGGTTACGACATGGACCCTGCTGCTATTTTAAAAAGCGCCATGTTTAAAGAAGACTACAGCCAAATGGTGGTGGTAAAAGATATTGAGATATTTTCTATGTGCGAACACCACATGCTGCCATTTTTTGGCAAAGCGCACATTGCATATATTCCAAACGGACATATTGTGGGTTTAAGTAAACTACCCCGTGTGGTAGATGCATTTGCCCGTAGGTTGCAGGTACAAGAGCGTTTAACCAACGAAATACGTGATTGCATACAAGACACCTTGAACCCTGCTGGGGTGGCGGTTGTTATTGAGTGTAAACACTTGTGCATGGCTATGAGGGGCGTGCAAAAACAAAATTCGGTAACCACCACTTCGGCCTTTACTGGGGCGTTTGCTAACGAAAAAACCAGGGCCGAATTTTTACGTCTTATTACCGCAAGCTTAGATTAATTTTAAAAAAACATGAAAGCATACGTTTTTCCAGGACAAGGAGCGCAATTTGTAGGCATGGGCAAAGAGTTGTACGAACAATCTGCCGAAGCTAAAGCATTATTTGAGCAAGCCAATGAAATTTTAGGATTCAGAATTACCGACACCATGTTTACCGGTACCGAAGATGATCTGAAGGAAACCAAAGTAACCCAACCGGCTATTTTTCTTCACTCGGTAATTTTGGCAAAAGTGCTAGGCAACTCGTTTGCTCCCGACATGGTTGCTGGACATAGCTTAGGGGAATTTTCTGCCCTAGTAGCTGCCGGAGCATTATCTTTCGAAGATGGCTTACGATTAGTAGCCGCTCGTGCCAATGCCATGCAAAAGGCATGCGAATTACAGCCCTCTACCATGGCAGCCATTTTAGGACTTGAAGATGATATTGTAGAAGAAATTTGCGCCAAAATAAACGATGTGGTGGTTCCCGCAAATTACAACTGCCCAGGCCAGTTGGTCATTTCTGGTAGCATTTCGGGAATTGATAAAGCCTGCGAATTGCTGAGCGAAGCCGGTGCCAAAAGAGCCTTGAAGTTAAATGTTGGGGGTGCCTTCCACTCTCCACTTATGGAATCGGCCCGTGCCGAATTACAATCGGCCATAGAGAATACCCTAATTAATTCGCCTATTTGCCCTATCTATCAAAACATAGATGCAAAGCCTTATACCGATTCCGAAAGCATTAAGAAAAACCTAATTGCTCAGCTTACTGGAGCTGTTCGTTGGACTCAAATTGTACAACACATGCTACAAGATGGAGCAACTTCCTTCACCGAAGTGGGACCAGGAACTGTACTACAAGGCTTGGTGAAAAAAGTAGATCGTGCGGTAGAAACCGCCAGTGCTAGTATCGCCTAAGCCTAAAGCAGCATACATAAAAAAGGGGGGACCAATTTGGTCCCCCCTTTTTTGTAGAGCACATTGCCCATTATTTTAGCGTAATTTTTCCGGCTCCCAACACATATCCATCGGCATATAAAGTAATGGTGTATCCCCCTTTTATAAAACCTACCGGACTGGTCCAACCTAGCGTATATACTCGTCCGTCGTTGGCAAATTCAATAGCTGTTTTATACGAAAAGTTAATCGATTCTCCTGAAGCTAAGATGCTGGTACCGATGGCACCTACCACCGTTCCGCTAGAATCTACTACACGAACAAATACATCATGTAGGTTCTTCTCTGCAAAATCATTATCAACCAAATTAAATGAGATGTTTAGTTTTTGAGCATTATCTGCTCTGCTTACGCTAGATTCTTTACCACTCGATTTAATACGAACCGCCGCAACAGAAACAGCAGAGGCTTTGAGGGCAGTTGCTGCCCGCACTTTCTTGTTTAAATCTTTGTTTTGGCCTTCAAGGGATTTTACCTGTTCGTTGGCTGCGGCCACACTTGTTTTTAGGCTATCGTTTTGTTGTCTAAGCGATTCTATATCGGCTACGTATTTTTCAACAAAATGACGCAATTGTTTTACGTCCTCTTGTGCTAAGGTTAATTGTTTTTGAGTAAGTTCTCCTTTACGTAAAGCTTCACGTAATTGGCTAATTTTTACACGAGCAAATTCTTGCTCTTTCTTCATCGAATCCGACAAGAAAGTATAATTGGTATTTGCCTTATCTAAATCTGCCTCAATTTTATCAATTTCGGTTTGCATGCGTGTTTTATCATCGCTTAACTGCACCACACGCTCATCCGATTTTTTATTACGAATGTATAAGACGGTGTTGGTGGCAAATAAAGCAAGCACCACTAATAACAAAAAGTAAATTTTGTTATTGTTCTTTTTGGGTTCTTGGTATTGGTTGGTATTTTCCATGATGGGTTCTTTAGTTTGTCTCTTTTAATTCATCAACATAGTTCAAGCGCAAATCGGTTAAAAACTGCTCTAATAAGCGGCTAAGTTCTGGCGAAATGTTGCCTTTTGTTTTCTCCCTCAACATTTCCAGCATATCAATACTTTCTTTGGCTTGGATAATGTTTTTCTCGGTTTTTTGTGTTACAGGATTCATTAACTTACCCAAACCCTGCATTCCTGTGGTGTGAAAAAGGTACAATAGGGAACCAAATAACTGATCGTGTTTATCCATACGGTGCTGTATGAGAACGTATTTAACGCTCGTTTATTTTTAAATAATATACAACAAATATAAAAATTGTTTAAACACTTGATGGGGTGCTTTATAGTTACTGTACTACTTGTGCACACCAATTGGTATAAATTTATGCTAAAAAATAGCATTTGTCTATATTTGGGGCAATCCAACACAAACCATGCGCCCATCCAAAATCACTTCACTTGTTTTTGCCCTATCTATTTTCTGGTCACAACTGTATGCGCAAATAGCCCATTATCCCAAAAGAGAATTTAGGGGTGTTTGGGTAGCTACCGTAGTAAATATCGATTGGCCATCGAAAGCCGGCTTAAGCAGCGAAGAGCAACAGAAAGAATTAATAGCCATTCTAGATCAGCACAAAAAGAGTGGCATAAACGCCATCATGTTGCAAATACGGCCGGCCGCCGATGCCTTTTATGGCCAGAGCATGGAACAGTGGAGCAGGTTTTTAACTGGGCAGCAGGGTAAGGCTCCAAAACCGTATTACGATCCTTTACGTTTTGCCATTAAAGAGGCGCACCAACGGGGTATGGAATTGCATGCCTGGTTTAATCCCTATAGAGCCACGTTTGATTTGATAGATTCGCACACACATCCGCTACACATTAGCAAGCAAAAACCCGACTGGTTTATTACCTATGGGGGCAAAAAATTATTTAATCCCGGCCTGCCTGAAGTTCGTGAATACATTACTTCTATTATTATGGACGTAGTGCGCAATTACGATATAGATGGGGTGCATTTCGACGACTATTTTTATCCCTATCCGGAACCCAACCAAGTACTAAATGATGCAAAAACGTTTCAACAATACGGCCAAGGGTTTAGCTCCATAAACGATTGGAGGCGGCAAAATGTAGATACCCTTATTCATAGCATTTCCGATAGCATACATCA
>JBJTNJ010000091.1:0-10324 GCA_046074005.1 Sphingobacteriaceae bacterium | reverse complement strand
GGTTTTCTCTCACGACAAATTCCCGGAAATTGAGAAAGAGTTAGGCCCAGAAATGAAATCTACCGGCGAAGCTATTCGGTTTATTAAAGATTTAGAAGATCCCTACTTTATTAAGCTCTACAAAGAAAAATCGATGTACTTAAGCAAGTAGAGTTCGAAGAATTTAGCCAAAAAGTGCCGAGAATACTTCTTCTACTTTTGCTACAGTTTTAATTTCTATCTGATAGCGGCTTAAGTCTAGGCCTTTTTTATTGTATTTAGAAATATAAATTTGCTCAAAGCCCAATTTTTCGGCTTCCGCAATGCGTTGCTCTATTCGATTTACAGCTCTAATTTCGCCCGATAAACCTACCTCGGCTGCAAAACAGGCTTTAGCCGATACGGGCATATCTTCATGCGAACTAATAATGGCTACTACTACGGCTAAATCTATCGCCGGATCTTCTACTCGTAATCCACCCGCAATATTTAAGAACACATCTTTGGTGCTTAAGCGGAATCCACAGCGCTTTTCTAATACGGCCAACAGCATGTTCATGCGTCGAGTATCAAAGCCCGTAGCTGAACGTTGAGGTGTGCCGTAGGCCGAGTGACTTACCAAGGCCTGCGTTTCAATCAGCATGGGGCGCATGCCTTCTAGCATAGCCGAAATGGTAACACCACTTAAGGGTTCATCGCGTTGCGATAATAATATTTCGGAAGGGTTAGATACTTCGCGGAGACCGCTGCCCTGCATTTCGTAAATACCCATTTCCGCAGCAGAGCCAAAACGGTTCTTAACCGAACGTAAAATGCGGTATACGTGGTGGCGGTCGCCTTCAAATTGTAACACCGTATCTACCATGTGTTCCAAAATTTTTGGTCCTGCAATGGTGCCATCTTTGGTAATATGACCGATTAGAAATACCGGCGTACCTGTTTCTTTGGCAAAACGTAACAGTTCTGCAGTGCATTCGCGTACTTGCGATACGCTACCTGGCGTAGATTCTATATGTGCCGAATGGAGTGTTTGAATAGAATCAATCACCACCAATTGCGGCTCTAATACCTCAATTTGTTTGAAAATATTTTGGGTAGACGTTTCGGTTAAGATGTAGCATTCGGCTTTACTTGCTTTTAATAAGCGTTCGGCACGCATTTTTATTTGCTGCTCACTTTCTTCGCCCGAAACATACAGCACTTTTAAACCCGGCAGGTTTAAGGATACCTGCAACATTAAAGTAGATTTACCAATACCTGGTTCTCCGCCTATTAATACTAAAGATCCCGGAACAATGCCTCCTCCTAATACTCGGTTAAGTTCGGCATCGGGGGTAATGAATCTATTCTCCTCTTTAAACGAAATTTCGTGTATAGCCGCCGGCTTGTTCGCTCTTTTTCCTGAATTGCTTGTTTTCCAATCGGGTATGGCTGCGGTATTCTTCTCAATTACTTCTTCTACGAAGGTATTCCATTGGTTGCATGAGGGGCACTTGCCCAGCCATTTGGCCGACTCGTAGCCACAACTTTGACAGAAATACGCAGATTTAGATTTAGCCACTGGGTGATAGGTTAAAGGTTTTAGGTTGTGGGTTTTAAATTACTTGTTCTTTTTCAATTTTAAAAAACTTACAACTCATAACACACAACCTATAACTTACAACTTTATTTCTTCTTCCTTACTATTCAAAAAATGAAATTCTGTAAGGTGATAAGAAGGTACTGCTTTCACTTTAATCCAACGCCCGTAATTAAAGAACCATTTCCACTGTAAGTTGAAAATGCCTTTTTTAATGTAGGCCTCAATGTATGGATGTACGCATAGCGTAATGTTTTTCTCGTTTTGCTCTTTAATAATGAAGGCCAAGTTGGCGGCTATATCATCTAACAATACAATGCTGGCTTTAATTTCACCGGTACCATCGCACGATGGGCATTTTTCGTTGGTAATGATGTTCATTTCTGGGCGAACACGCTGGCGGGTAATTTGTACCAAACCGAATTTACTTGGAGGTAAAATGGTGTGTTTAGCACGGTCCAGGTTCATTTGTTCACGCAAGTAATCAAACAATTCTTTGCGGTTGGCCGGTTTGTGCATGTCAATAAAATCAACTACTACAATACCACCCATATCGCGTAAACGCAGTTGGCGGGCAATTTCGCGTGCGGCCTCTTTGTTTACCAATAAGGCATTTTCGTCCTGATTTTCTTTGCTAGCCGTTCTGTTTCCGCTGTTTACATCTATAACGTGTAAAGCTTCGGTATGTTCAATTACCAAATAAGCGCCACCCGGCAGGTTTACTGTTTTGCCGAAAGCAGCTTTAATTTGCTTATCTACTCCAAAATGCTCAAAAATGGGCTCTTTGTGCTTGTAGTGCTTCACAATTTTCTCCATTTCTGGAGAAATCTCGTGTACATAGGCCCTAACTTCTTCATATAAGGCGGCATCGTCAATATAAATATTGGCAAAATCCGGGTTAAAAATATCGCGAAGAATGGTAGAGGTACGTCCCATTTCACCCAATATCTTTTCAGATGGGTTGGTGCTTTTTAACCGTTGGCTAAAACGCTCCCATTTTGCTACTAAATCCAATAAGTCTTTTTGTAATTCTTCTACGCCTTTTCCTTCAGATACGGTGCGAATAATTACGCCAAAGTTTTTGGGCTTAATGCTTTCGATAATTTTGCGCAAACGGGTACGTTCGCCGTTGCTTTTTATCTTTTTAGAAATAGAGGTAGCATCTGAAAAAGGCACTAATACCACAAAGCGACCGGCAATGGACAAATCGGCACTTAAGCGTGGCCCTTTGGTGGAGATGGGCTCTTTGGCAATTTGCACCGGCAACAGCATGTTTCGGCTTACTAAATCGGCAATTTTACCCGATTTGGTAATTTCTTCCTCTAGCTTAAAATTGTTTAATAATTTATCTTGATGATTGCCCGACTTAATATATTTCGTCAGTTTCATCAACGATTTTACCTGCGGACCAAGGTCGAGGTAATGCAAAAATGCATCTTTCTCGTAGCCTACATCAACAAAAGCTGCATTTAATCCAGGCATAATCTTTTTAATTTTGCCCAAATAAATATCGCCAACAGCATAATTGTTGTTGACTTGCTCTTTGTTTAGTTCTACGAGTTGCTTGTCTTGTAACAAGGCAATTGTGGACCCCTGAGGTCCAGAATTGATAATTAGTTCTTTAACCAAGGGCTACTCATTTAGTTAACCAGCTTACACCGATTAAATGTTCGTAAGAAGGGGTATATAAAACAAATACGAATAACCTCCACGTAAAACACGGGAGGTTAAATAGAATATTAAACGTTTAAAAAACGCTTATTTTTTCTTGTGTCTGTTTTTTCTTAAACGCTTTTTGCGTTTGTGAGTAGCCATTTTATGTCTTTTTCTTTTTTTTCCGCTTGGCATAGCTTTTTTTTTAATGTTTTAGAATTCTGTTATTTTTTTAATGCTTGTATTTTTTGATCCACGAAGTCACTTAATCCGGGGTTGGCGGCTAATTCTTTGCTTTTTTGATAGGCAAGAATTGCTTCCTTGTTTTGGCCCAAATTTTCGTAACTGGTAGCTAGGTAAAACCAAGCCTCCGGATCGGGTTTTTGTTCAATAACTGTTTTAAAGCGTGTTACCGCTTTGTCAAATTGGCCAGAACGCATGGCAAAAAGGCCTAGGTTCGTGTTGGCTTTTATGTTTTTAGGATCTTGTTTTACTACGCTAAGTAATAATTGAATCCCTTGCATAGGGTTAGGTGTTCCGCTAACATATGCACAGCCTAAACCTGTTTTAGCATCTAAGCTTTCCGGGTTTAGTTTTAGTGCCGCTTGGTAAGCAACAATAGCTTTTTGTACCAAAGCTGGCTGGCTGGTTGAATCTTGGGTAGTTTGGTAAGCGATGCTTAACTGATCGCCGGCTAACACCCAATTTTCGTACGATGACTCTTTTTGAGCTACCAGTTCTTTATACAAAGCACTTGGTGTAGCTACATTTACATCGTCCCATTTTTTTGCAAGCTCCTTATATAGGGCAAGCTTGTTTTGCTCATCGGCGTTTTTAAGCGCTGTTTCTAAGCTAGTAATTTCTGCGGCTAAACTAGCATTTAATGTTTGCTTGGCTGTTTCAGAAACCTTTTCGAGGGTTAGCTCAACCGCTGCTGCTTGCGTTTGTGCGGCAGCCATTGGTTTGGCAGGGCCCTCTTGCTGTAATCCTTTTATATTTAGCGAAAACAAGGCCGCTATTAGTACTACTACTAATACAATTACGGCTATTTGTTTGGCGCTGAACATAGTTTTTTAGGCAACTTTTGTTTTGTTACCATTTTTAACTTTATCTACAAATACTTTGGCCGGTTTAAAGCTAGGCACAAAGTGCTCTGGAATTATAATGGCGGTATTTTTAGAAATATTTCTGGCTGTTTTTTTAGCACGTTTTTTCACTACAAAACTACCAAAGCCTCTTACGTATACGTTCTCTCCGCTCACCATTGAGTTTTTTACCACTTTGAAAAATGCCTCTACGGTTTCTTGTACATCACCTTTTTCAATTCCGGTTTTGGTAGCAATTTCTGCAATAATCTCTGCCTTAGTCATAGTATAGTTTGTATAGCTTTGTGTATAAAAATAGTATTGTTTTGGGGTTGCAAAGGTATCTTTTTAAAATGAATTTGGAAAATAAATACAGGATTTTTTTAAAGCAAGTAGCTATAAAACAAATACTAAGCTATTTTTGCCGTCTATACTCTCTCAACACTCGTAGTTAAATGAATTTTGCAAAAGAATTAATAGCCTGGTATAATCAGTATAAGCGTGATTTGCCTTGGCGCCACAGCACAGATCCTTATGTGCTATGGCTTTCCGAAATTATTTTGCAACAAACTAGGGTAGAGCAGGGCTTGCCTTATTTCCACCGATTTTTAGCCCATTACCCTACCGTGGCCGATTTTGCAGGGGCAAGTGAGGGGGACATTTTAAATGATTGGCAAGGTTTAGGGTATTATTCCAGGGCCCGAAATATGCATCATACTGCTAAATTGGTGGTAAAAGAGTTTGGTGGACAGTTTCCTACTTCCTATCAAGAATTACTCCGTTTAAAGGGTATTGGAGAGTATACCGCTGCGGCAATTTCTTCTTTTTCGAGCAATGAGCCACGGGCCGTACTCGATGGCAATGTGTTCCGTTTACTATCTCGGTATTTTGGGATAGATACGCCTATTAATTCTACTAAAGGGAAAAAGCAGTTTAGCGAACTAGCTCAGGAGCTTTTGCCTTCTAACCTAGCTAGTATATATAATCAAGCCATAATGGAGTTTGGTGCTTTGCAATGTAAACCCAGTAATCCGCTATGTGAAACCTGCCCTTTACGCACCGGTTGTTATGCTTTAGGCAACAATCAGGTTCAATATTTGCCGGTCAAACTGAAGAAGCAGCCGGTTCGAGAACGCTTTTTTAACTATGTTGTTTTAGTAAAAGGAGATGACATTGTTATGCAGCAGCGGGGTTCCGGCGATATTTGGCAAGGTTTATACGAATTTCCCCTAATCGAAAGTAGTACGCAACTTTCACCCGCCGATGTGCTATTAAGTGATCAATTTAAACAAGAATTTGGGGATCTTAGCCACATAAAATGGGTGCATGGCCCAGTAAAACATTTGCTTTCGCATCAACGAATATTTGCACAATTTATCGTGATGGAAGTTTCGGATGCGTTTATTTCTTCTAATGAAGGGCAGTTTATACCTTTAGCAGCTTTAGATAAGTTGGCACAGCCTAAATTGATTTTTGAATTTATATTAAAATTAATTACTTTCAAAGAAAATTAAATTAACCCTTAGATATATGTCTGGAATTAATAAAGTTATTTTGGTTGGACATTTGGGCAAGGACCCTGAAGTTCGACATTTAGACGGCGGCGTAAGCGTAGCTGCTTTTCCGCTGGCAACCTCTGAAAGCTATACTAAAGATGGCAAAAAGATAGAGCAAACCGAATGGCATAATGTGGTAATGTGGCGTGGATTGGCCGAAATTGCCGCTAAATATCTTCAAAAAGGAAAATTGGTGTATGTAGAAGGGAAACTCCGCACCCGTTCTTTTGAAGATAAAGAAGGGAACAAACGTTTTACTACGGAAGTAGTGGCTGAAAATTTCACTATGTTGGGTCGTAAGAGTGATTTTGAAGGAAATAAACCCCAGCAAGTAGAAAGTAGAGCAGACGAGCAACCGGTAGATTTTGACGATTCTGCGCCCGACGATGATTTGCCATTTTAGGCCATTAAAAAGCCTTGAAGCATGCTTCGAGGCTTTTTTTATTTATAGAAGTGTGTTTTTATTTTTTAGCCTGTTCCATATAATCAACCGTTAAGTCGGCCAATGCTTTAATACCCAAGGTGAACCCACTTTCATCAATATAAAAATCGGGAGTATGGTGTGATGGCGCTTTTAAAGGATCGCCCCCTTTGGGCATGCCTCCCAAAAAGATGAATAAGCCGGGTACTTTTTCTTGGTAGAACGAAAAATCTTCGGCTCCCGTAACTGCGGGTTTCAATTTTACATTTTTAGTGCCTGCCAGCTTCTGCAAGGTAGGCAGCATTTGGGCAGTGAGGCTAGGGTCGTTATACGTTACCGGATAATGTACGCTGAACGGAATTTTCACCTCTGCGGTGGCACCCGCTGCTTCGGCAGTTTTAGTAGCAATGGTTTTAATTCGTTCAATAAATAACTGCTCATCTTCTTTACTCAAATTGCGTACGGTACCCATCAATTCTACTTCTTCGGGTATAATGTTAGAGCGCACACCTCCATGAATGGAACCAATGGTTACCACGCCGGCATTTTCTGTCACATTCAGGTTGCGGCTTACTACGGTTTGTAAAGCAGTAATAATTTGTGCCGATGCTACTACCGGATCTACCGATGACCATGGATAGGCTCCGTGGGCTTGGCGTCCTTTTACGGTAATTTTCATATCGTTTACGCTGGCCATAGTGCCTCCGGGGCGGTAGGTAATGGTACCCACTTCGGTTTGCGAATTAATGTGCAAGCCAAAAGCTACATCAACGTGTGGGTTTTCTAGTACACCTTCTTTAATCATTAACTCCGCTCCACCTTCTTCGCCAAATGGGGGCCCCTCTTCGGCTGGTTGAAATATAAATTTAACGGTACCCTTAAGCTCACTTTTTAACCCACTAAGTACCTTTGCAACGCCCATTAACATGGCTGTGTGCGAATCGTGACCGCAGGCATGCATTACGCCAACACTTTGCCCGTTAAAGGTAGATTTTACTTTAGATGCAAAAGGAACCGAGGTGCGTTCTACTACCGGCAGACCATCCATATCGGCACGTAAAGCAACCACGGGACCAGGTTTTGCACCTTTAAGAATGCCCACAACGCCGGTTTTGCCCACTCCCGTTTTTACTTCTAAGCCCAGAGATTTTAGGTAGTTAGCCACGATGCCTGCCGTACGGAATTCGTTATTACCCAATTCGGGGTGTTGGTGAAAATCGCGGCGCCACGCAATTACTTGCTCTTCAATTTTATCGGCCGATTGACTAATTTTTGATTTTAGAGCTTCGGTTTGTGCAGTTGCTGTGAAAGATACTGTCCAAAGTAAGAGTACTAGATTTCTTTTCATGTAGGTCTGTTTAATTATTAAATGTATTAAAATCTGTATAAAATAAAAAAGCCGGGGTTTAGCCCGGCTTTTTTATTCTTTTATTTAGTTTAATTGGTAGTTCTAATGCTTAATTCTTTTAGTTGCTCTTCGGCAATAGTAGAAGGCGAATCGATCATCACATCGCGGCCCGAATTATTTTTAGGGAAGGCAATTACATCGCGAATAGAATCTAATCCGGCGAAAATAGATACCAAGCGATCAAAGCCAAAGGCAATACCGCCATGTGGTGGGGCTCCGTATTCAAAGGCTTCTAATAAAAAGCCAAATTGTTTTTGCGCTTCTTCGGGGCTAAAACCAAGGTGCTTAAACATGATAGATTGCAAGGCTCTATCGTGTATACGGATTGATCCACCACCAATTTCGGTTCCGTTCACCACCATATCGTAGGCATTGGCTCGTACTTCACCCGGTTTGCTGTCAAGCAAGGCAATATCTTCGGGTTTTGGTGAGGTAAACGGATGATGCATGGCATGGTAACGGCCACTTTCTTCGTCCCATTCTAAAAGTGGGAAATCGAGCACCCACAGCGGAGCGAAAGTGTTTTTATCACGCAAACCTAAACGACTACCCATTTCTAAACGCAATTCGTTGAGTTGTTTACGGGTTTTTTCGGCAGGGCCGGCCATTAATAAGAGTAAATCGCCGGGTTTAGCCTCAAATGCGGTGGCCCATGCTTTTAATTGTTCTTCGCTATAAAATTTATCTACCGACGATTTAAGGCTTCCATCTGCTTGGTAACGGCAGTACACCAATCCGGTGGCGCCTACTTGCGGACGTTTTACAAAATCGGTTAATTCGTCTAATTGCTTTCGGGTATATTCGGCACAGCCTTCCGCCTTAATACCCACCACCAATTCGGCGGCATCAAAAACCGGAAAATTGGCTCCCTTTACTACTTCGTTTAGTTCTACAAATTGCATCCCAAAACGGGTATCGGGTTTATCAGATCCGTATAAGCGCATAGCATCGGCATAACTCATACGAGGTACCGAGCCCAAATCAATGCCCTTCACGTTTTTAAAGAGTTGTTTAATTAAGCCTTCGAATACGTTTAAAATATCTTCTTGCTCAATAAAAGCCATTTCGCAATCAATCTGGGTAAACTCAGGCTGGCGGTCGGCACGTAAATCTTCGTCGCGGAAACATTTTACGATTTGGAAATAGCGATCGAAGCCCGATACCATTAATAATTGCTTAAAGGTTTGTGGCGATTGGGGCAAGGCATAAAATTCGCCAGCATTCATACGGCTAGGCACCACAAAATCGCGGGCGCCCTCCGGCGTCGATTTAATTAATACGGGAGTTTCTACCTCAATAAAGTCTAGCCCATCGAGGTAGCGTCGTACTTCTTGTGCCATTTTATGGCGAAGTACCAAATTAGAACGAACCGGGTTGCGGCGTAAATCGAGGTAGCGGTATTTCATCCGCAGCTCGTCGCCACCATCGGTTTCATCTTCAATTAAAAACGGAGGAAGCTTAGCGGGGTTTAAAATAGTGATGGCTGAAACGCTAATTTCTATTTCTCCGGTAGGTATTTTTAGGTTTTTGCTCGAACGTTCAATTACGGTACCTTGTACGTTTATTACAAACTCACGACCTAGTTCGCGGGCTTTGGCACGTAACTCGGCGTTGTCGTCGGTATTAAAGGCCAATTGGGTAATGCCGTATCTATCGCGAATATCCACAAAGGTCATTCCGCCTAAATCACGTGATTTTTGCACCCAGCCGCAAAGGCTAATTTCTTTTCCTAAATCTGCTAGGGTTAATTCTCCGCAAGTGTGTGTTCTGAGCATAGTAGTGCAAAAGTATTATTTCTGACGCAATTTGTACCTAATTTCAGAATATTAGTCTAATTTTGACGTATCAAATAGGGGTGCCTTGTTTCTTGCAAACACAAAAACGGGCTGAGATTATACCCATTTGATAGTTCCGATTAGTTCGAACTATCAAAGCACCTGATCCGGATAATGCCGGCGTAGGGAGAGGTAAAAATTTAAGGAATTTGCTTTTACCCCTTTAAAGCAATGGTTAAATTTTAAAATCAAAAAAGATGAAAAGAAGAGTATTTTTTGCCCTGTTGGCGCTACTATTGCCGGCTGTGGTTTGGGCGCAATTTAGTTGCAGTGGGAAAGTAGTAGATGCACGCACGCAGGCAGCGCTAGCGGGAGCCACGGTAAGTTTAAGCCCCAATCAAACCCGTGCCACTACTGGCCAAGGGGCTTTTTCGTTTAGTGGAATAGCCGCAGGAAACTATGTGCTAAAAGTGAGTTTTTTAGGTTACCAAAGCATAGAAAAAACGCTGAACATAACCGCCAATACGCAGGTTGAACTGTTCTTAAAACCTACTATTTTTACGGGCGATGAGGTGCTTATTAAGGCAACTAGAGCCAATGAACAGAGTGCCACTACCTACACCAGCCTCAGCAAAGCGATACTGGAAAAAAGTAATGCGGGCCAAGATTTACCCTACATGCTTAACCAAACGCCGGGCGTAGTGGTAAGCTCGGATGCGGGCACGGGTATAGGCTACACAGGCTTGCGTATTCGTGGTAGTGATGCTACTCGAATAAATGTAACGCTAAACGGCATTCCCTTTAATGACTCCGAAAGTCAGGCTACGTACTTTGTAGATTTGCCCGATTTTGTATCATCGGTAGATAA
>JBJTNJ010000090.1:0-3542 GCA_046074005.1 Sphingobacteriaceae bacterium | reverse complement strand
CAAGTGATACATATTTGATAGTAGAAGCATCCAGATTAGACCATGTATAAGTATTCGTAACACCATTGCTAGCAATAATCAAATTACCATTTTGCAAAAATTCATAGGTAATCCCCGATGAAGCAGAAATCACTTCGGGTGAACCCAGTGGAACTTCCACACTAGTTTGCGTTTGATTCCATTTACCCAACAAACTATTCTTAACGGCCTGATCGGGCGACGGGCTGTCTTTTTTACAACTAAATAGCAGGCTAGAGAATAACACGGATAGTAATAAGAACTTTTTCATAAGAGTTATATTTTTACCCAAGATTAAGAGGATATAAACGCCCTTAAAAGATAATTCCGACGAACAAACAAAAACAGTAGATAAACGGCATAAAAAAAGCCCCGAATGTATTCGGAGCTTTTTAGAAAATAAAATACGTTGAGCAATTATGCTTCTACATGCAGCCAGGCTTTTTTAGCTAAAAGCTCTTCTTCAGTTTCACGAACATTTTCATCGTCTACACAGCAATCTACTGGGCAAACTGCTGCACACTGCGGCTCATCGTGAAAACCTACACACTCGGTACACTTATCCGAAACAATATAATATACTTCATCAGAAACAGCATCTTGTGCAGCTTCCGAATCTATTTCTTTTCCTTTGAAATCAATCAAACCTCGTAATCCGGTACCATCGGCAAAGCGCCAGGTAGTTCCAGCATCATAGATAGCGTTATTGGGGCACTCCGGTTCGCAGGCTCCGCAGTTAATACATTCGTCGGTAATTTTAATAGCCATGAGTCAAATACTAAATTTTAGCGTAATTTTGCAGACCTAAAATCTGCAAGGTCTTACAAACATACAAAGATACGATTTTATTGATTAAAATGAGCATGAGCCCCCTATTCACTACAGAAAAAAGACTAGCTGCCCTTGCAAAATGGGCTAGCTCATTTAGCGCACAAATAGAAGAGTTAAACGCCCTGAGCAGAAAAGCTACACAAGAAAATGCGTGGTTTAGCCCAGAAAATATAGACCAGGCTTTGTCGGCAATTGGCACCATGCTCCAGGCAGATACGCTGGATAGTTGGCAAAAGCAGTGGACTCACTATGCCCCGGTAACTACGCCTAAAAAAGTAGGGCTAATTTTAGCCGGAAATATTCCCATGGTGGGTTTCCACGATGTGTTGTGTGTATTGGCTGCCGGACATACGGCACTCATTAAGCTTTCGTCGCAAGACAAAGTGCTTCTACCCTATTTATTAAGCAAATTAATTGCCATTGAGCCTGCCTTTGCCGAGCGCATTAGCTACGTAGAACGCTTAGCCGATTTTGATGCCGTAATAGCCACCGGGAGTAACAATAGTTCGCGGTATTTTGAATATTATTTTGGTAAAGTTCCGCACATTATCCGTAAAAACAGAACCAGTATTGCCATACTCAGTGGCTATGAATCTGTAGAAGAGCGAATGCAATTAGGTGCCGATATTTTTTCATATTTCGGATTGGGCTGCCGCAATGTATCTAAAATCTACGTGCCCGAGGGCTATGATATGGCTCAATTTTTCGAACCTATTGAGGGTTACAGCTCCATTATCCAGCATCATAAATACTTAAACAATTACGAGTACAACAAGTCTATTTATTTGGTAAACAGCGATGCGCATTTAGACAATGGCTTTCTGCTCACCAAGCCCGATACAGGCTTACATTCGCCTTTGGCCGTACTATTTACAGAAGAGTATGAAAACAAAGCAGCACTAGAGGAGTACTTACAAACAATAGAGGATGAGATTCAGTGTATAGCCAGCATATCGCCGATAAACGTTAGGAACCAGATAGTACCCTTTGGCTATACGCAATTGCCTCGTTTATGGGACTATGCCGACGGCGTAGATGTAATGCAATTCTTATGCGAAGAGCTCCCAAATTTTAGCGGAAATTAATACCTTTGAGAGGATGTATTTAATTAAAGTAAAAGGAGTAGCTAAAATACCCGACTATGTGCAGTTGAGAGACGATTCGTTTACGCTCTTGGCTTATTTTCGGGTAGATAGACCCGAAAAATCATTAGAAAAGATAGGGTTGGGCGACCAAGCGGAATACATCATGAAAATAGTAAACGAAACCCCATTCGGACAAATCTTAAAACTAGACCTTTAATATGTTTGCAAACGCCGTTATCAGACTTACCAACGTAGATATTTTTCAACAAAACCAATTGGTGCTTTCTCGAGTAAATTTCGAAGTAAACAAGAGCGAATTGGTGTACCTTATTGGCCAAACCGGTTCGGGAAAAAGTAGCCTATTGAAAGTGTTGTACGGCGATTTACACATAAAAACAGGCGAAGGGCTAGTGGCCGGATACGATTTAAAGAAATTAACAGCAGCCGAAGTGCCTTTTTTACGCCGTAAACTGGGTATTGTATTCCAAGATTTTCAGTTACTTACCGACCGCAGCGTAGAGAAAAACCTAGAGTTTGTACTACGTGCCACCGGCTGGACCAACGAGATTGAAATTTCGGCACGCATTCGCGAAGTGTTGGATAAAGTAGGTTTGCGTTCTAAACTAAGCAAAATGCCGCACGAATTATCGGGTGGAGAGCAACAACGAGTAGTTATTGCTCGTGCTTTACTAAATAACCCCGAAGTTATTTTAGCAGATGAGCCTACCGGCCATCTCGACCCAGAAACTTCAGAAGAAATTGCCCAATTACTACATCAAATTAGCCAATCGGGCACAGCGGTAGTATTGGCCACCCACGATTACCACATTATACGCACCCACCCAGCCCGCATTCTTAGCTGCGACAATGGGCTAGTGCAAGAAAAATCTAGCATTTAATTGCTCTTAAAAGCCGACAATTTGCCCAAAAAACTCGTTTAAACTGACAGCTTGTCGGAAAACTAGGTTTGGCAACAATTTTGGTAAGCAAGGGAAAAGGAATAAGAACTATGTCTAAAACAAAGAAAACAAGTAAAGCCACTGCATCGGAAAAAGAAATTGATCCGCTAGAAGCAGTACAAGCACAACTAGCCGAAGCTAACGATAAGTATGTACGTTTATACGCCGAGTTTGACAATTTTAAACGCCGCACCAGCAAAGAACGCATAGACTTGCTCCAAACAGCGGGCAAAGAAGTTATTGTTTCATTATTACCTGTATTAGACGATTTTGAACGTGGACTTAAATCGATGGAGCAAGCCAGCGATGTAACTGCCGTAAAAGAAGGCGTTGCCTTGGTACACCATAAATTAAAAAATACCTTAAGCCAATTGGGGCTAAAAGAAATGGAAACCCAGGGTCATTCTTTTGACGCCGATATTCACGAGGCCATTACCAACATACCGGCTCCGAGTGATGCATTAAAAGGAAAAGTGGTAGACCAACTAGAAAAAGGCTATTACTTAAACGATAAAGTAATTCGTTTTGCCAAAGTAGTAGTAGGACAATAAGTATATGGCTAAAAGAGATTATTACGACGTACTCGGTGTAAGCAAAAGTGCTTCGGCCGATGAGATTAAGAAGGCCTACCGTAAGTTAGCCATAAAAT
>JBJTNJ010000089.1:0-15433 GCA_046074005.1 Sphingobacteriaceae bacterium | reverse complement strand
ACCAATAACATTCAGTTAAAACAAGCCAGATTAAACGTAGCATTAACTTCCGAAGAGTACAAGCAATCTAAGTGGGCCCTTACGCCAAGCTTAAATGCGAATAGTAATTTAAACTATAGTTTAGGTCGTAGCTTCGATCAGCTTTCTGGCCAAGCCTTCGATCAAAGTGTAACATCAGGTAACGGAAGTTTAAGTTCTTCGGTGGTGTTATTTCAGGGTTTTCAGCGTATTAATCAAATTTCGCAAAACAAGTATTTGTTAGCTGCTGATAAAAGTAGTGCCGAAAAAGCCAAAAACGACTTAATACTAAACGTAGTGAGTACGTACTTGCAAGTGCTAAATGCGCAAGATTTGGTAGAAACCGCCAAGCAGCAAGTAACCTTCGCCCGCATGCAATTAGATCGCGAACAAAAATTGTTCGATGTAGGGAACAAAACCTTAGCCGACTTATCGCAAGCAAAGGCGCAATTTGCTACTGCCGATTTAAATTTCACAAATGCTCAAAACCAATTGGATTTGGCTTTTTTAAATCTAGCGCAACTTTTAGAGCGTGATCCAGCTAGCCCGTTTGAGGTAGAGAAACCTGCTGTAGATGTCCTAAAAGCATCCGAAAATACCTACGAAGCCAATGCGGTTTTCCAAACGGCTTTGGCAACTTACCCGGATATTAAAGTAGCCGAATACCGCACCTTGGCTGCAAAAAAAGGTGTTTCATTGGCTAGAGGTGGATTTTCTCCTCGTTTAAGCTTTGGTGGTAACTTAAGCACGGGCTATTCTAGTGGAAGATTGCAAGTAATTCCAGGAAGTAATCCTCCTGCTTATGAAAAAATCCCTGTAAGTGATCAGATAACCGGCAATTACAGCAGAGGAGTGGGCGTAAGCTTAAGTATTCCGTTGTGGAATGGTAACCAAGCTCGTAGCATGGTAAATAGAGCTAAAATTTCCTATCAAAATGCTAGCCTTTCTGAGCAATTGGCCAAAAACAACTTAAACAAGGTAATTAACCAAGCCTTATACGATTTAAAAGCAGCCCAAAAGCGTTTTGAATCTACTCAAAGTGCCTATAATTCATCAAAAGAAGCCTTTAATGTAGTAGAACAACGCTACAATGTGGGCTTGGTAAATACTTTAGATTACTACCAAACACAGGTGAATTTAAATAAAGCAGCTTTTGATGTGATTCAGGCTAAATACGATTTAATCTTTAAAACCAAAGTGATAGATTTTTACCTAGGCAAACCCATTAATTTTTAATAACACCAAAATCTCCATACAATATGGCACAGAAAAAAAACACCTTAAAATATGTATTAATAGGCCTTGGGGTCTTGTTGGTAATTGCCGTAGCCGGAAATAAATTAGGCTTTTTTGGTAAAGGCGATGTAACCGAAGTAGCGGTAGACAAAGTAGATAACCGTACCATCACCGAAACCGTTTCGGCCAGTGGTAAAGTACAGCCGGAAATTGAAGTAAAGCTGAGTTCTGAAGTATCGGGTGAGGTTGTAGAGCTTTTGGTAAAAGAAGGCGATGTGGTAAAGAAAGGCCAATTGCTGTGTAAAGTACGCCCAGATATCTTAAAATCTGGATACGACCGTGCCGTAGCTTCTTTGAATACGCAAAAAGCAAGCTTTGCTTCGGTAAAACAACAATTAAAACAAGCGGAAGCTAATTTCAAAAACACTGAAGCCCGTTTTAAACGCAACCAAGAATTGTTTCAGAAAAAAGTAATTTCTGTATCGGAGTTTGATGCAGCCAATGCCGAGTACGAAAGTGCCCGTGCTAATCTAGAAGCTGCCCGCCAAAATGTGGTAGGTTCCGGCTATGGTGTACAGCAATCATCGGCCATTGTTAAAGAAGCCGGAGATAATTTGGCGAAAACCACTATTTATGCTCCGGTAGATGGCGTTGTATCTAAACTATCGGTAGAGTTGGGCGAACGTGTGGTAGGGACTGCACAAATGGCTGGTACTGAGATTATGCGCATTTCTAACCTCACCTCTATGGAAGTTAGCGTAGATGTAAACGAAAGTGATATTAACCGAGTGTCGGTAAACGATCCTGCAGATATTGAAGTAGATGCTTTTCAAGGTCAAAAATTTAAAGGAGTTGTTACCGAAATTGCTAGTTCGGCCAATGTACTAGGAGGCAGTGCCGATCAGGTAACCAACTTTACTGTGAAAGTGCGTATCCTTCCAGAATCGTACGCTAGCCTAGCTGAAGGTAATCAAAAAGTATCTCCATTCCGTCCCGGTTTATCGGCTACGGTTGATATTAAAACCAATGAAGTAAAAGGCTTAACCGTTCCTATTCAATCGGTAACCACTCGTGAAGAGGATAAGAAAAAACCCGATGCTGAACCCAGCAGTACAAGCGATACTGAAGAGAAAAAATCGACTTTTGATGCGCCTATAAAAGAATACGTGTTTGTATACAAAGATGGCAAGGTAAAACAAGTAGAAGTTAAAACCGGCATTCAAGACGATACCTACATTCAAGTATTAAGTGGATTAAAAGCAGGCGAAGAAGTAGTTTCTCGTCCGTTTACCGCCATTTCTAAAACATTAAAAGATAAAATGACCGTAAAGAAAGTAGATAAAGAAAAGCTACTATCTGGTAGTAAAAAAGAGTAATTTTTAAAAATTACGTAACTTGTCCCCCTTTAAGGTTAGCCCCTAAAGGGGGACTTTTATTTTATACAGATACATGAAACCTAAAATTGCGGTCATAGGCGGAGGAAGTTGGGCAACGGCCATTATCAAAATGCTGTCGGATAACCTAACGCCGAAAGAAATTTTTTGGTGGATGCGCTGTGCAGATTCTGTGGCACACGTGCAAAAGTATAAGCACAACCCACGCTATTTAAGCTCGGTAGCTATTCAATTGCCAGAGGCCAATGTAAGTACCGATTTAAAAGCGACCATAGCACAAGCAGATTTTGTGGTGTTATGTGTGCCTGCTGCTTTTTTAAAGGAAGCTTTAGCAGATATTACTCCCGAAGATTTTAAAGGCAAAAAAGTAATTTCGGCCATTAAAGGCATTGTGCCCGATGAGAACCAGATTATCGGGGAGTTTATGAATCAGCACTATCACGTGCATTTGCAAGATATTTTAGTAATTAGTGGTCCTTGCCACGCCGAAGAAGTAGCCTTAGAAAAATTATCGTACCTAACTATTGCTTCTCCTAGCATTCAACTAGCAGAGCAACTAGCCGCTATGTTGACTACACGCTCTATTAAAACTAATGTATCGGAAGATATTTACGGTACCGAGTATGCTGCTGTATTAAAAAATATTTATGCTGTGGCCAGCGGTATTTGCCATGGTTTGGGTTATGGAGATAATTTTCAAGCGGTATTAATAGCCAATGCCATTCGAGAAATTAGCCGATTTGTTGATGTAGTACATCCCATTAATCGCGATATAAATGAATCGGCTTATTTGGGCGATTTACTCGTAACCGCCTATTCACAATTTAGCCGTAACCGCACCTTTGGTACTATGATAGGGAAGGGCTATACCGTAAAATCGGCACAATTAGAAATGAACATGATTGCCGAAGGCTATTACGCTGTAAGCTGTTTGCACCAAATTAATAAGCAATACAAGGTAAACATGCCTATTTGTAGAGCTGTGTATGCCATTTTATACGAAGGGCACTCTGCCTTTTTAGAAATGCGTTTACTTACCGAAGAATTAAACTAAACAATGAGATATATTTTTACCCTATTTTTAATGGCTACAGCCCTTTGCTTGCAAGCAAAAGACAGAAAACCTAAGCTAAGAATAGTAGAGGCTTCCTGTGGCGAATGTAATTTCGGATTACCAGGCAAAAGCTGCGATTTGGCCGTTCGTATACACGGAAAAGCCTATTTCGTAGATGGTACCTCCATTGACGAACATGGCGATGCCCATGCTAAAGACGGCTTTTGCCAAGCTATACGTAAAGCAGAAGTAAGTGGAAAAGTAGTAAAAGGAAGGTTTAAGGCAAGTTATTTCAAGTTGCTGCCAAACTAAATATAAAAAAAGGCGCTCCATTTGGAGCGCCTTTTTTGTTTAGCGTCTTTTTCTGCTAGAGCGCTCTTCTCGGGTCTTGCCAGAGAAGTCGCGGAAACCACTACCGCCACTGCCTTCGCGTTTGCCGCCGTAGCCACTGCCACCCTCACGTCTTCCACCACCATAGCCGCTTCCGCCTTCGCGTCTTCCGCCACCGCTATTTCCACGATAACCACCGCCACCGCTATTGCCGCGGTAACCGCCACCATCACGTTTGCCACCATAGCCGCCACCGCCACGAGGACGATTGCCACCACCACCGCCTTCTAGGCCGCGGTCTCCAGCAAGCTCAATGCGTACAGCACGACCTTGGAAATCGATGTCTTTAAATTCTTGTTGTACCTTTTCGGCTACATCGTTTTCTACCTCAAAAAAGGTAAATACGCCTTTAAGGTCAATTTTACCAACGCTTTTACCGCTAATTTTGGTGTTGTTGCAAATAAAGCCCAACATATCGCCTCGGGTAAAATCATCTACCGAACCTAAATTGATGAAGAAACGAGTATAATCGCTGCTGTAGCCTCTGCCACTGCGTTCGCTACGCTCCCCACGTTCAGAGCGGCCACGATCTTCCGTTGCTGCTGCGTTTAAATCGGGTGCGTTTTTGTAATAATCTAAGAAACGGTTAAACTCCAAGGAAGCAAAGCGTTTAATGATTTCTTCTTTATCTAAATCTTTAAACTCCTCCATAATACGAGGCAAGTATTGCTCAATTTGATCTTCGCTTATTGCCACATTGTGTACTTTGTGTACCAAGCCGAACAATTGTTTTTCGCACACATCAAATCCACTAGGAATTTCGGCTTTGGTAAATTGTTTCCCAATAACACGCTCTATTTGGCGAATTTTGCCTAATTCTTTGGAGTTTACAATAGCAATAGATATACCCGTTTTTCCGGCACGAGCTGTACGTCCACTTCGGTGGGTGTAATTCTCAATCTCATCGGGTAAAGAGTAATTAATTACGTGAGTTACGTCATTCACATCAATACCACGAGCCGCCACGTCCGTTGCAATTAATAACTGCAAACTACGGTCGCGGTAGCGTTTCATTACACGGTCGCGTTGTTGTTGCGATAAATCGCCATGCAATGAATCGGCATTGTAGCCATCTTTCATTAAAGCTTCGGCAATTTCTTGTGTTTCTATTTTGGTACGGCAAAAAACAATACCAAAAATTTCGGGGTTAAAATCTACAATACGTTTAAAGGCCGCATATTTATCGCGGGCTTTAACAATGTAGTATTCGTGCTCAATATTGGCGTTACCGGTATTTTTTGTTCCCATCGTTAACTCGAAAGGATCGGTCATATACTTTTTGGCAATACGGCGTACTTCGCCCGGCATAGTAGCCGAGAATAACCAAGTTTTTTTATCGTCTGGTGTGGTAAATAAAATCTGGTCGATGTCTTCTTGAAAGCCCATATTAAGCATTTCATCTGCCTCATCTAACACTACATATTTTACTTTTGAAAAATCAACCGCTTTGCGGTTAATAATGTCTAACATACGGCCCGGGGTAGCTACCACAATTTGTACACCACGTTTAATTTGGCGTAATTGATCGGAAATGGCAGCGCCACCGTAAACGGCAACAACGTGCACATCGGGTACGTTTTTAGAGTAATTTTTTAAATCGTTGGCAATTTGTAAACAAAGCTCCCGAGTAGGGCATAATACTAATGCTTGTGGGTAGTTTTGTGAAAAGTCCAGTAATTCTAACAAGGGAAGACCAAATGCTGCGGTCTTTCCGGTTCCGGTTTGAGCTAATCCGACAAAATCGTTGCTGCCTGAAAGTAATACCGGGATGGCTTGTTCCTGGATTGGTGTAGGGTTTTCAAACCCTAGTTCAGTAATGGCATTAACAATATCATGACGGATACCCAAGGTACTAAATGGGTTCATGATAATTTATAAACGTTCGGCTTTATTGCCGAATTCGCTGCAAAGGTACGGTTAATTATTGGATTTTAAGCGCTTAGCGCAAACGGTCTACCGAACGGATCAAGTTCTCGTCTTTTCGGATGGCCCGAACGGCTAAGATAAGCAACAAAACCGCAAGCGACGGAAGCATGGCGCCGATGCCATAATTATCGCTGGTAAAACTAGGTTTTCCTGCTACTTGCTGAATGGTTTTGGCTAGCCAAAAACTAAAGCCCAATATGCCTACAATACCTGTATAGCACAATTTAATTTGCAACAAGCGGTTTTGGTAAAAGAAAATAATTACAAAAGGAAATACCGCAAGCAGTACACACACTATGCTTAAGAGGGTAAAAGGCTCTGTTTGTACCACTTGTTGTTGCAAGCCTTCATAAACTCCGGTTACTTTGGCTGCATGCGCCTTGCCATCTATACCCAGCCATTGTACGGTAGGGAATAAGAACAGGGCAAATAAAGCAGTACTAGCCAGAAAGAGCCAAATGGTTTGAATACGTTGAAGCATGGTAAATGGTATTTTTCTCAAATATACGGCTTTGTCTCAAAATGCTCTTGAAGAAAATGCAGTAGTTATCTTCTGATGGGTGAATGGTATAGAATGTGATAGTTGTTTGTTTAAACGAATAATAACTTCATTTTTAAAGAGTTATAGCTAAAATGCTATGAAAAAAACACTACTCTTTCTGCTGCTTTTGGCCTGCATTACGTGTTGCCGTAAAGAGAAAAAAATACCCATAAATATTGACTGTGCCGCCTTTACCACGGCGCTTAAAACGGACGACTTTGCAGCCATAGAAAAACAGGTAAATGCCTTTTTTGATAGCCGTAAACCTGCGCCTCCCATAGATACGGATATGGAAGGTTATCGTGCACATTTTGAGGAGCTGGCTAAGCAGATTGATGGTTGCGATGAGCTGACAGTCACTTTTTTCTGCTACTACTGTTTGCAAACCGCCCCGCCAACGGGCTGGTATAAAATTTCATTGTTCGTAAATGGGCAAGAAGTAAACAGAACTATTTATACAATTTATGATAAAATCACTCATCAATATAGATTGAAAAATTATTTCTGAATTTGACAAAAACTTTTAGCTCAAGAATATGAACCTTTTCAAATACCTGCTGCGCTGGAGTATATTTTCAAAATAAAAGCCTATGAAAAAGTATATTTTCTTTTTGTTGTCCACTGTAATGTTGGGTGTGAATTGCCGTAAAGAGAAAAAAACACCCATAAATATTGATTGTGCCGCCTTTACAGCCGCCTTAGTGACTAACGATGCGGCTAGCGTGGAAAAACAGGTAAATGCCTTTTTTGATAGCCTCACCCCCATATCCACTGCTTATGATAAATTTGGATATGAGATTCATTTCTATGATTTAGCGAACCAATTAGATGCCTGTTCGGATATAGTTATAACCTATTCAAGTTATGCCGGACTCCAAACATACCCCCCCCTTGGTGAGATTACGATGAATCTTCAGATTAATGGACAAATCATTATCTGGAGATTATATACAAGTTATGATATCCCCTCTAAAAAATACCATTTCATCAGCCTAGAATCGATATAAAAGGATCATGCCAGATTTTACTGCATTCTTAAAATTTGATCAAAGTGAACTATGACACTATTCAAATGCTTATTGCGACGAAGCCTCTTTGTCTTTTTCTTTTTGCCTTCTATTTCCGTATTTGCCCAATATAGCACGAGTATGTTTAGTACCGGGCTTCCCAATAACCGCATACCGCTTGTTGCTTTACAGTTCAATACCTGCCGTTTGGATGAGCCAATTGGCTTCGATTCTTTGCTTCGACTAGATTCTTTAGGGCAAAGGCCAAACGATGGGCAGTATGCTTTGCCACTGCCTGTAGCCATTTCGGTACTCAGTTCGGCAAAGGTGTACGAAACTCGGGATTCTGTGTATTACCTTTTGCGTTTTTCCACGGCTCGTGCCAAAAGCCTGTCGCTGCATTTTAATCGCTTTTATTTATCGCCACATGCGGTATTAAGCCTCTACGCTGATCGGGAAATAAGCGACAGCATTACGGCTCGGGAAAATAACCCCAACCGTTTTTTTGCCAGCAGGGCGTACCACAGCAACGAACTTAACCTGGTTTTACGCCTCCCCTTGGCCGAAAAAAATATGTGTGAACTCCGTATCGGTCAGGTGTTTTTGGGCTTTCAGAGCGGTGGCGTAGGGACTCCGGGTGCATCGCAGCCCTGCAATGTAAATTTAGCCTGCCCGGCGGGCAATGGCTGGCAAGCTCCTGCCCATGCAGTGGCCTTAATTACCGATGGCGCAAACTATTTCACCGGTACCTTGGTGATGAACACCTGTGGTACCAATATCCCGTATATATTAACTGCCGAACATGTGTTAAAGAGTGCACATACTCCGGGGGGGTGGTCTTTCAGTTTTCAGTTTTGGAGTGTGGGTTGTGACGATAATACACCCAGTGGGCAGAGTGGGGTGGAGCAAAATTTTAGTGGTGCCCAACTTCGTGCATCTAGTACCAGCAGCGATTTTGCTTTGTTAGAATTGTATCAAAAACCCTTGGTCAATTCGGGGTTAACTTATGCCGGCTGGACCCGCCAAAGCCAAGGCATTCAAGAATGCACCATTTTGCACCACCCGCAAGGAGATGTGATGAAGGTGTCTCATGATAATTCAAGTCCAATTATTGATCACTACAACAGCGATCCAGTTGAAGCAGATTGCTGGCGCATTGATTTAGACTTGGGTGCAACGGAAATAGGATCCTCGGGAGCGCCTTGGTTCGACCAAAACCAACGTATCTTTGCACAACATGAAGGAGAAGGATCTAGTCAAATAAATCAAAATCCGTGTTTAAAAACTAAAAAATGGGGCGGCCGTTTCAGTGTATCCTGGTTTGGGGGAGGTACCAAAGCCAGCAGTCTGTACCAATGGTTAGACCCCAAAGGCAGTGGCGCCCTTACCACCAATACCACCTATGTGTCCTCTTTAATTTCGCTTAGCCAAGTTACGGGGCCCGAAAAATTATGTACAGAAGCTACGTATACTGTTGGTGCGGTGCCGCAGGGTACTACGGTTACCTGGAGTAGCGTGCCGGCTCTTAGCTTTAGTCCGCAAAGCCCAGAGGGTGCTTGGGTAAAAGTGAGCAACCCCACTAATGTGAGCGGTACGGTTACCATAACAGCCAGCATTAGTCCGCAAAGTGCGGTTTGTGGCGTTCCTGCAAGTTTAAGTAGAGACATACAAGTTGGCAAACCCAACTTGGCTACACTTTCGGGTAGTTTTACCACGGCAGGTTTTTCTACAAGTTTTAGCAATCAAAATATTTTTTGCCTAAAGACGTATAATTTTCCCGGTTTTTATTCGGGTATTATTACAGTAAATGACCCCATGGCTACTGCTTATTCGTGGCAGTTGTTGAGTACTTGGCACCCTAACAATGCCCCGGTAACTACGGGTATTGGTTTAGATCCGGGCACTTTATCCAGCTACAATGTATATGTGAAGCCAAATGGAGGGCAGGCTACTTATCGGCTAACAAGTACCAATAGTTGCGGTTCTTTTACCAGAGACTTCACTTTTTTTGCAGATGGTTCTTGCATAGTTTTTGGGGAAGATATGCTCATTGGGGCCGAGTCGGTTTTAGTGCTATCTCCAAACCCAGTGGATGCAGTTTTGACAGTTTCTTTTAAAAATACCAGTAAAAGGGAGCTACATGAAGTAGTACTTTACAATTGGAATGGCAAAGAACAGAAAAGGCTTACATGGCCAAGCCGCCAAACTTCGGAGAAAATAGATCTTTCAGACTTGCCCTCAGGCATGTACATACTTCAGGTTTTTGATGGCCAACAATGGTATCGTGAACGCATTGTTAAAAACTAACAGAAACTAATTTTTGGGAAAGAGGGATGCCGTTGGTCTTTCCATTGGCATACCGTACCTTTGCCAATACATGGCACAACGGTATTTTTTAGAAATAGCTTATAAGGGCACTGCCTACCACGGTTGGCAGGTGCAAGAAAATGCCCTTACGGTGCAAGCCGTACTCAACCAAGCGCTAGAAACCATTTTGCGCCACCCGGTAGAAACCATTGGCTGTGGCCGCACCGATACGGGCGTGCATGCCAGCCAGCATTTTGTTCATTTAGATACTGAAATAGAGTTGAATGAACGCCACCTGCACAGCCTCAATGCTATTTTGCCCGACGATATTGCTGTAAAGCGTTGCCTGCCGGTAGCTCCCGAGGCCCATGCCCGTTTCGATGCCACCTTGAGGGCTTACGAATACCATATTCATACGCAGAAAAATCCCTTTCGTACCGATTTTTCATGGTTGGTAAAAGAAAACTTAGATATGACCAAGATGAATGAGGCCGCGGCATTTTTGCTTACTTATACCGATTTTTCTTGCTTTAGTAAATCCAATACCCAAACCTTTACCAATAATTGTAAAATTGAGTCGGCTTATTGGCAAGAAACCGAGTTTGGTTTAGTCTTTCGTATTTCGGTCGACCGTTTTTTGCGTAACATGGTTCGAGCCATTGTGGGAACCTTAGTTGAGATTGGCCAAGGCAAAATGCCGCCATCGGTCATTTGCGAAATTATTGAAAGTAAAAACAGATCAAATGCCGGTGTTTCGGTGCCGGCTTGTGGCCTATTTTTAACAGAAGTTCATTACCCTTATATTTAAACATGGCCGCCATTACAGGAAAAGCATTCGATTTTAAGCTCCTAAACAGAGTATTTGCCTATGTACGGCCCTATAAAAAAAGGCTCTTTTGGGCAATATTTTGTACTATTTTGCTGGCTATTTTGGCTCCACTGCGTCCCTTACTCATCGAAAAAACCATAGATAAATATATTGTGCTAAACGATGCACAAGGCTTATTGGACATGACCTTGCTCATGATTGGACTTTTATTGGCGCAAACAATCGTTCAATACTATCATACCTTTATTACCAACGGCTTGGGCCAATCGGTTATTCACGATTTGCGTATGGATACCTTTACCCATATTTCGAGCCTTCGCTTACGTTATTTCGACCGTACACCAATTGGCCAACTTATTACTCGTACGGTTTCCGATCTAGAAACCATTGCCGATATTTTTTCGGAAGGCTTAATTTCTATTGTGGGCGATGTGTTGCAAATAGTCACCATTATAACCTGCATGCTTATTTACAGCTGGCAATTAACGCTGGTAGTATTGGCCCCAATGCCCTTGCTTTTGTTGGCTACCTATGTGTTTAAAGAAGCTATTAAAAAAGCTTTTCAGGAGGTGCGCAAACAGGTATCACAATTAAACACCTTTTTGCAGGAGCATATTACCGGAATTTCCATCATTCAGTTTTTTGGCCGCGAAAGTCAAGAGTTTGAAAAATTTAAGACCATTAATGCGAAACACCGCGATGCACACATTAGTTCCAACTGGTCCTATTCGGTCTTTTTTCCGGTTGTAGAAATTATATCGGCGCTATCTATGGGGCTATTGGTATGGTATGGCGCAAAGCTTATTTTGGGCGAAGCGGAGGTAACCAATATCTTGCAGTACTTTAAGGTAGAAAAAGCAGGTCCGGGTTTAATAGTAGCCTTTTTGTTGTTTATTAATATGTTATTTAGGCCCATAAGAGAGCTGGCCGACAAGTTTAATACGCTGCAAATGGGCATGGTAGGTGCCGAGCGTATTTTTTCGGTACTAGATACCCAAGAAACCACAGATAATTCGGGCACCTATATGCCTACGGTATTTACCGGAAAAATTGAATTTAAAAATGTGTGGTTTGCGTATCAAGACGAAGATTGGGTGCTTAAAGATATTTCTTTTAGTGTAGCACCCGGCCAAACTTTAGCATTGGTAGGGGCAACGGGTGCGGGTAAATCGTCTATTATTAACTTGTTAAATCGGTTTTACGAAATTAATAAAGGTAGCATTTTGGTAGATGGGGTAGATATTCGCAGCTACGAATTGGGTTATTTGCGCTCTAAAGTGGCTACAGTTTTGCAAGATGTATTCTTATTTTCTGATAGCATTGCCAATAATATAAGCCTTTATCATCCCGAAATTACTAAAGAACAAATGCTGCAAGCAGCCACCCAAGTGGGGGCAAAAGCTTTTATTGATAAACTTCCGGGAGGGTTCGATTATGAAGTAATGGAACGAGGCGCTACTCTTTCTGCCGGGCAGGCTCAATTGCTTTCTTTTGTACGGGCTATGGTATATAATCCAGCCATATTGGTATTAGATGAAGCCACTTCTTCGGTGGATACGGCCACCGAAACCTTAATACAGCATGCAGTACTAAACCTTATGAAGGGCAGAACCTGTGTGGTTATTGCACACCGTTTATCAACCATACAACATGCAGATATTATTGTGGTGCTTGATCGTGGAGAAATTAAGGAAAGCGGCACCCACCAAGAATTGCTAAAGCTTAATGGATATTATAAAACCCTCTATCAATTGCAATTTTCCGAATTGGAAAGGGTGGTAGAGCCACAAATGTTTGCTAAGGAATAAAATCGTTCAAAAAAAACGTCTTATTTCTGAACTTACTTTGATTCTCAATAGCTTTCTATTAGCTTTGCGCTACAATTAAAAATACAAAATGAGCGTACTCGTAAATAAAAATTCTAAAGTCATTGTACAAGGCTTTACTGGTAACGAAGGAACCTACCACGCTACCCAAATGATTGCCTACGGAACCAATGTAGTAGGTGGTGTAACTCCAGGAAAAGGTGGTCAGCAGCATTTAGAAAAACCAGTATTTAACACGGTAAAAGATGCCGTAGATAAAACTGGTGCCGATGTATCGATTATTTTTGTACCTCCAGCTTTTGCAGCCGATGCCATTATGGAAGCGGCCGAAGCAGGAATTAAAGTGATTGTTTGTATTACTGAGGGTATCCCAACAAAGGATATGATTCAGGTAAAAGAATATATTTCAGATAAAGATTGCCGTTTAATTGGTCCTAATTGCCCCGGTATTATTACGGCCGACGAGGCAAAAATTGGCATTATGCCGGGCTTTATCTTTAAAAAAGGAAAAGTAGGTGTGGTATCTAAATCGGGTACTTTAACTTACGAAGCCGTAGATCAGGTGGTAAAAGCAGGTATGGGTATTACCACTGCCATCGGTATTGGTGGCGATCCTATTATTGGTACGCCAACTAAAGAGGCGGTAGAATTGTTAATGAACGATCCGGAAACCGAAGGCATTATTATGATTGGTGAAATTGGTGGTGGTATGGAGGCAGAGGCCGCTCGTTGGATTAAAGCTAATGGTATCAAGCCAGTTGTTGGCTTTATTGCCGGACAAACGGCACCAGCCGGACGCCGTATGGGACATGCCGGAGCTATTGTTGGCGGTGCCGATGATACCGCGGCTGCCAAAATGAAAATTATGGCCGAATGCGGCATTCGTGTAGTGGCTTCACCGGCAGAAATCGGTGTAGCTATGGCCGAAGAATTGAAAAAAGCGGGTAAAATTTAAATCCTTTTTATATCACAAACTAACCCTATGCCGTTATCAGCATAGGGTTTTTATGTTTTATACTCCTATTTAAGAATGAAAAGAATTAGTAGCCTTGTTTTACTTTGTATAGCTGTTCAGTTTAGTGCTTGTGCGCAAAAGCCAAACATAAATACACCATCAACTAAAAAAATGGAATACAATAAATTAAGTCCCGAAGAAGAATATATAATTATAAATAAAGGGACCGAACGCCCTTTTACGGGCAAGTTGTTAGCCAATAAAGAAGTGGGTACCTATATCTGCCGCCGCTGTAATGCACCTTTGTATCGTTCGGAAGACAAATTTGATTCGCACTGTGGCTGGCCAAGTTTTGATGACGAGATTAAAGGAGCCGTAAGGCGCACTACCGATGCCGATGGTATGCGTACCGAAATTACCTGTGCGGCTTGTGGTGCTCATTTGGGCCATGTTTTTTTAGGTGAAGGTTTAACGGCAAAAAATACCCGCCATTGCGTAAATTCGGTTTCCATGAGTTTTGTGCCGGCCAAAAAGCACTAATTTTTAGTCGTTTTTAAATAAAATACCTATTTTCAATTTTTATAACCCCTATTAAGCATGAAATTATTAGAAGGAAAAGTGGCTCTAATTACGGGAGCATCTAAAGGAATCGGTCGTAAAATTGCCGAAAAATTTGTGGAGCAAGGCGCCCAAGTAGCCTTTACCTATTTATCATCGGTAGAAAAAGGCCAAGCTTTAGAGAAAGAACTGCAAACTGGTTCGGCTAAAGTAAAAGGGTATCGCTCAGATGCGTCTAATTTTGCCGAAGCTGAAAAGTTAATTGACGATATTGTAGCCGATTTTGGCACCTTAGATATTGTAGTAAACAATGCCGGTATTACCAAAGATGGCTTACTTATGCGCATGACCGAAGAAAATTGGGACGACGTATTAAACATCAATTTGAAATCTATTTTTAACGTAACCAAAGCGGCTTCTAAAATTATGATGAGAAACCGACAAGGAGTGTTTGTAAATATGAGTTCGGTGGTGGGTGTACAGGGCAATGCAGGCCAATCTAACTATGCTGCGTCTAAAGCCGGAATTATTGGCTTTTCTAAATCTATTGCAAAAGAATTAGGTTCTCGTAATATTCGTACCAATGTGGTGGCACCAGGCTTTATTCGTACCGAAATGACCGACGTGTTAGACCCCAAAGTGGTAGAGGGTTGGGCGCAAGCCATTCCATTGAAACGTGCTGGCGAAACAGAAGATGTAGCCAATGTATGTGTATTCTTGGCTTCAGATATGAGCGCTTATGTAAACGGACAAGTATTGTCGGTTTGTGGCGGTATGTTGTAATTTGTGTAAATAAGCATATAAAAAAAGCCTCTCCAATTCGGAGAGGCTTTTTTGTTTAGAAGAAAAAGAATCGTTTTTTCTTTTCTTTTTTAGGCTCTTCTACTAGTACGAAGATATCTTCATTTGGCCTTTTCATTAAATACTTTTCACGGGCAAACTTTTCCATAGTAGCCGGTTTGGTATTTAACTCTACTAAATCTCTCTTAACCAATTTGGTTTCATGGGCATAAAACTCTTTTTCGCTTCTGAGTTTAGCTACTTGTGTACGGTATTCGTACTGGGAGATAAAATCGTTAGAATCGAAAAAAAGCATCCATACTAAAAAGGCCACGCTAGCTAAGAAGTACTTGTTAGAAACGAGTGTGAGTATCTTTTTCATAGCTATAAGAGTTTAGTGGTTTTCTTACTTGTTTAGGTATTTAAAATCTTTACCAATGAAACGTGCAGATGCACCTAATTCTTCTTCGATACGTAATAATTGATTGTATTTAGCAATCCTATCTGAACGTGAAGCAGAGCCGGTTTTAATTTGTCCGCAATTTAAAGCAACGGCTAAATCGGCAATGGTTACATCTTCTGTTTCGCCAGAACGGTGACTCATTACAGAGG
>JBJTNJ010000088.1:0-10539 GCA_046074005.1 Sphingobacteriaceae bacterium | reverse complement strand
AACTAAAAAAAGAACTGGAGGCTACTCAAACAGATAGCCGGATGTTGAAAGAAGAAGTCACCTCAGACGATATTGCCGGTGTGGTGAGCCGCTGGACAGGTATTCCGGTGACTAAAATGATCCAGAGTGAACGTGAAAAATTGCTGCATTTGGAGCAGGAACTCCACAAGCGTGTAGCGGGTCAAGAAGAAGCCATTGAGGCCATTTCCGATGCCATTCGCAGATCGAGAGCGGGCCTACACGATAAACGTAAACCAATTGGATCCTTCATCTTTTTAGGAACCACCGGTGTGGGTAAAACCGAATTAGCAAAAGCATTGGCAGAGTTCTTATTTAACGACGAACATTCTATGGTGCGCATAGATATGAGCGAATACCAAGAGCGCCATGCAGTAAGCCGCTTAATTGGTGCGCCTCCGGGATACGTGGGCTACGATGAAGGTGGACAATTAACCGAAGCGGTTCGCCGTAAACCCTATTCGGTTATTTTGCTCGACGAGATTGAAAAAGCACACCCAGATGTGTTTAACATCTTACTGCAAGTGTTAGACGATGGTCGTTTAACCGACAATAAAGGTCGGGTGGTAAACTTTAAAAATACCATCATTATTATGACATCGAATATTGGTTCGCACCTAATACAGGATAATTTTGCAACCCTAGATGAGAAAAATCACGATGCAGTAGTAGCCAAAACCAAGAGCGAATTATTCGACTTACTAAAACAAACCATTCGCCCGGAGTTTTTAAACCGAATTGATGAGTTAATTATGTTTACCCCACTAAATCGTGAGGAATTAAAAGACATTGTAAAATTACAATTCAACCAGGTACAACAAACGCTCCAAGAAATGGGTATTAAAATGGTAGCCTCCGCTGAGGCGTTAGATTGGTTAGCCCAGTTAGGCTACGACCCCCAGTTTGGTGCCCGTCCGTTAAAAAGAGTCATCCAGAAGCGAATTCTCAATGAATTATCTAAAGATATTTTAGCGGGTAAAGTAGATAAGGAGAGTAGCATTAAACTCGATCTTAAAAACAATCAGTTTGTATTTACCAATGTAAAATAAGTAAGCATTTACACGTTCAATAAAAGGCCGATACTTAACATTTCGGCCTTTTCACGTTCAAAAAAAATGTATATTCAACAAACTTAAGTGCAAAAATGAACAAACTTACCACCTATTGTCTTGCCCTGTTGTTGGCTACCCTCGGAATGGCTTGTCAATCTAAAAATAAAACTACCATTAAAACTTCCGATGCCTATTTGGTAAAAGATTTTGAACAAGACCCTGATTTTCCGGCAGGTATGGAGGAATTGCAAATACCCGTTGATAGTGTGAAAATATATGGACTAGAATATCTAGCCAACGGCCCGGGGCCACACCCTACCTTGGTGTTTTTACATGGAAACCCGGGTAACGAACGCAATTTAGATATTGCCCAAAACCTACGCAAAACAGGTGGTTACAACGTGGTATATTTCGATTTTAGAGGGAGTTGGGGCAGCAAAGGTGCCTTTACTTTTGAGCATAACATTGCCGACACTAAAGCGGTAATAGATTACTTAACTTCCGATGAAAATGCGGAACGCCTACGCATAGACACATCAAAAATTGCCCTTTTCGGACACAATACCGGCGGTGCAATTGCCCTTATTGCCGGCATAAACGACCCTCGGGTTAAGGGAATTGCCACCCTATCCTTATTTAATCCCTACCGCATTATTCATAGCCCATCGGGTACCGCTAACCTAAGCAGTATGAAAGAATACCTTTCTACCTTGGGCATGCTTAACATTAATCCCGACTATTTTTTGAAAGAAATGCTGGCCAACGTAGATCGCTACAATTTAGAGAAAATCATAAAAAACAGCACCAAACCCATTCTAGTAGTCGATGAACACGAATCGAACAAGTACCTTATACCCCTAGAAAAAGGCAAAAAATTGGAGTATGAAATTTGGGATACGGATATTACCTTTAGCAACAAAAGAACTGCCCTTACCCGGCGCTTAAAAGATTGGCTTGATAACAGAATTTCAGATCCTAGCCCTATTGAACTTAATAAGAAAAAATAAACCAATGCGCTTTACCCTCTTCTTAGCACTTAGCTTTTTTACGCTTGCAGCTTGCCAAAACACTAACCCTAAACAAGCCGAACAGCAAGCCACCCCACCTAGCACCAAACCAGCCACCGCGGCAGAAATACTAGCAAAAAAACAAGTGCCTATATTGTGTTACCATCAACTAAGAGAGTGGCGTGCCGGCGATTCTGAAACCGCCAAGGTGTACATTGTACCTCCTAAAACTTTTAAAGAGCAACTAAAAATGCTGGCAGATAGTGGCTACCATACCATCTTACCCGATGACTTGTTTGCCTATTTAACCCGTGGAGCAAAACTACCGGCGAAACCCATTATGCTTACGTTTGACGATACCGATGTTGAACAATATACCCTAGCCGCACCAGAAATGAAGAAATATGGCTTTAAAGGAGTGTTTTTCATTATGACGGTTTCTATTGGCCGGCCCCGCTACATGAGTAGTGACCAAATAAAAGCATTAAGCGATGCCGGACATGTAATTGCTTCGCATACGTGGGACCATCAAAACTTTAAAAAATATAAAGGAGATGATTGGGTAACACAGATTGAAAAACCAACCAAAAGACTAGAAGAAATTACGGGTAAACCCATCAGCTATTTCGCCTATCCATTTGGTTTATGGAATGCGGAAGGCATCCCCGAATTAAAAAAACGTGGCTTTAAAGCGGCCTTCCAATTATCAGCCAAACGTGACGAAAAAGAACCCTTATTTACCATTCGTCGTAATATTGCAGCCGGTAGTTGGAGTGGCGAAAGGCTTCATCGCATTATAATCAACAATTTCTAAACAAGCTAGTTTTGCAAAATATGTGCTAAAAGCGAATAAAATCCGTAATTTTGCGCCTCATTTAAACACAGCATGATTACGGTATCCAACCTTTCGCTTCGCTACGGCAAACGCACCCTTTTTGAAGATGTAAACCTCAAATTTACGCCTGGCAATTGCTATGGTGTAATTGGCGCAAATGGTGCCGGTAAATCTACTTTCTTAAAAATTCTTTCGGGCGAAATTGATCCTAGCAGCGGATCTGTGAGCTTTACCCCCGGCGAACGCATGGCAGTATTAAAACAAAATCACTACGAGTTCGACGAATTTCCGGTGATTGAAACCGTAATGATGGGGCATAAAGAAATGTATGCCGTAATGAAAGAAAAAGATGCCTTGTACGCAAAAGAAGATTTTACCGATAAGGATGGCGAACGTGCCGGCGAATTAGAAACCCTATTTGCCGAAATGGATGGTTGGAATGCCGAAAGCAATGCCGCTACCCTACTCAGCAACCTAGGTATTGGCGAAGATTTTCATTATAAGCTCCTAAATGAGCTAGATGGTACGCAAAAAGTACGTGTATTGTTAGCCCAAGCCTTATTTGGCAAACCCGATATTTTATTACTTGATGAGCCAACCAACGATTTGGACATTAATACCATTGCTTGGCTAGAAGATTTTTTAGCTGGCTACGAAGCCATTGTATTGGTAGTATCGCACGATAGACACTTTTTAGATACCGTTTGTACCCACGTGGCCGATATTGATTTTGGTAAAGTAACCATCTATACTGGTAACTACACCTTCTGGTACGAATCCAGTCAATTAGCAGCCCGCCAGCGTTCAGACCAGAATAAGAAGATGGAAGATAAGGTGAAAGAATTACAAGAATTCATTCGTCGCTTTAGCGCCAACGCTTCAAAATCTAAACAAGCTACTAGTCGTAAAAAAGCGCTAGATAAGATTAACATAGAAGAAATTCAACCTTCGAACCGTAAATACCCGGCTATTTTGTTTAATAACCACCAAGGACGTGAAGCCGGCGATCAAATTCTTCAGGTAGAAAAATTAAGCAAAACCCTTAATGGCGAAGTGCTGTTTTCTGATGTGAGCTTTATGGTAAATAAAGGCGATAAAATTGCCGTTCTTTCTGAAAATAGCTTAGCAACTACCGCTTTCTACCAAATTTTAACAGGCAGAGACACCGAATTTAGCGGCGAATTTAAATGGGGAGTAACCATTAATGTGGGTGAAATTCCAAACGATAATTCTGCCTACTTTGCCGGTAAAGATGAAAACCTAATTGATTGGTTACGTGAATATTCAGAAGGAGAAAAAGACGAGCAATTTATACGCAGCTTTTTAGGTCGTATGCTCTTCTCAGGCGAAGAAGTATTGAAAAAATGCTCGGTACTATCTGGAGGAGAAAAAATGCGCTGTATGTTTTCTCGTATGATGCTACAACAAGCCAATCTCTTATTGTTTGATGAGCCAACCAATCACTTAGATTTGGAATCCATTACTGCATTAAACAATGGGATGGCGGATTTTAGAGGAACTATTTTATTTACTTCTCGAGATCATGAATTAACTCAAACAGTTGCCAACCGCATTATTGAAATTACGCCAAAAGGAATTATTGATAAGCTAATGCCTTACGACGAATATATTGCCAGCGATGCCATTAAAGAACAACGCAAAGCACTATACCGCTAAGAAAAAAGCCCTGACATTTCTCGGGGCTTTTTTCTTAGTCACGCTGCTATACTGACGAATCTTTTTCATAGCTTTAAATAAGCACAAGAGAATTATGTTTCGTCACAAAGGCAAATCGAGAACCCATATTCATAATTTACGTTTAGCCGCCATACTTTCTTTTGTAGCTGGCCTAGTAAATATTACCGGGGTACTATCTGTTCATGCTTTAGTAACCAACGTAACGGGGCATTTTGCCTTCTTTGCTGAAGATGTTTTCAGCAAAACCTTTAGCTCCGCAATAATTTATTTGTGGTTTATTCTTTCCTTTTTATTCGGCTCTTTCAGCTCCAACTTACTGGTAGAAATTATCTCTAGAAAACGAGAGCAAATTTCGCATACTCTACCAATGTTAATAGAAATAGTTGTTTTATCAGGTATTGGTTTATGCGGAGCAAATCTACTCCAACATGGCCAAAGCAACTTAATTGCTTATGCGCTCTTATTTGCCATGGGCATGCAAAATGCGTTGGTTACCAAAATCTCTAGCTCGAGAGTGAGAACCACTCATTTAACCGGCTTATTTACAGATTTAGGAATAGAGTTATCGCAACTTTTTTTCTTCAAACAAAGTCTAGAACAGAAGCAATTACACAAAAGTATTTTTTTACGTTTCATCATCATTCTATTTTTCTTTTTGGGATGTGTTTTAGGTGGTTTTAGCTACAAAGTGTATGCACTAAAAACTCTTTTATTTGCTGCTGCCTGCTTGGTGGTCGCATTGTACTACGACCAAATTCGACATCAATATTATCACCTGAGACGTAAGATAGACGAACGCTAAAAAGAAAGCCTCTTGAATATAGTTCAAGAGGCTTTCTTTTTTAGGTAACCACACTAGCTCTTAGTGACCTGCATGGCCATCAATGCCATGAGCATGACCATGTGCCAACTCATCGGCCGTAGCTTCTCTTACGGCAATAATGGTACCTGTAAAATGTAAGTCTTTGCCAGCCATTGGGTGGTTTAAGTCTACCGTAACGGTTGCTTCGCCAATAGCGGTAACTACTGCTCTAAATTGGTTACCTTGATTATCTTGCAGGGGTAAAATAGCACCAACTGCTGGTTTTTCCATATCGCCAAACATATCTAATGGCAATTCGGTAATAGCCGAAGGATCTTTTTCGCCATAACCATCGGCTGCAGATAGTTCGAAACCATAGGTGGCTCCGGCTGCTAATCCGTTTAAATATTCCTCAAATTTAGGAAGCATCATGCCCACTCCGTATAAAAATACGAGTGGATTTTCTTCCGTGGCTTTTTCTACAAATACTTTTTCGCCGTTTTCAGTGGTGTGTAATTCGTAGGTAAGGGCAACTACGCTGTTTGGTTTAATCGTCATTTTTAAAAAATTGGGAGACAAACCTGTCTCTATGGTTAATGAATGTATGTAATGGCTTCGGCAACTGCCGTTACCGGAAGTTGACAGGTGTGGTTGTGGCAAACAAATATTCTGGTTTGCGGGCCCCATTTATCCTGGAGCAAAGGTAAACTTCCTTTGTTACCGCCCAATAAAATTTTATTAGGAATGTGAAATTTGTCAATTTCTTGACGTTTACGTAAACTCTCGGGGCCGGTTATAACTACTTCGTACACCCCAAAAACCTCGTTTAAGAGCAGGCTAGCCCAATTAGAATAAGCCGAACCATAATTTTTTATTTGTGGATATACATTACGCAATAATTGTGTAGATAGCGTTGAAAACAAATCATTCTGATAGAGCTTAGCCAGTTTTGCCAAATTATGTGCCATTACCGAATTGGCACTCGGAATCACGTTATCCATAATTTCGTAGTTACGGGCAATTAAGGTTTCACCGGTACTGGAGGTGTAGAAAAACATACCATTGCTTTCATCGTAAAAATGAGCCAGAACGTAGTCTGTTAAGCTTCGGGCTTCATGCAACCATTGTTCATCAAAAGTGGTTTCATACAATGATATGAGTGCTTCAATCAGTAAGGCATAATCATCCAAAAAAGCCGTAATGCTTACGTTGCCGCCTTTATAATTTCTGTATAAGGAACCATCTGAAGCCCGCATAGTTTTTATAAAAAAATGAGCGTTTTTAAGCGCCATTTCTAAAAACCGATCTTCATTAAAAACTCGGTAGGCATCGCTTAGTGCTTTTATGGTTAAACCGTTCCAAGCAGTCAAAATTTTATCGTCCAGTCCGGGGCGAATACGTGCTTCACGATACTGAAAAACTTTTTGTTTTGCTGCTTTTACGCGTAACTGCAACTCCTCCAACCTCATATTAAATGCCTTGGCAAGATTCGCATCCGATTGTTTTCGGCAAAGAATATTGGTGTGCTCTTCGGCCCAATTTCCTTCCTCCGTAAGGTTATAATAGGCACAAAACAAGGTCGATTCATCGCCCAAAAGCGCATCGATTTCTGCTTTACTAAAGGTATAAAATTTTCCCTCTAACCCTTCGCTGTCGGCATCTAAAGCCGAGTAAAAGCCACCCGAAGAATCGCTCATTTCTCTTTGTAGCCATTCAATCGTTTCATATACCACCTCACGGTAAAGTTCTAGCGGTTCTTGCTGATAGGCTTCGGCATACAAACTCACCAATTGTGCATTGTCATATAGCATTTTTTCGAAATGGGGCACCTGCCAGTAGGTATCTACCGAATAGCGGGCAAAGCCTCCCCCCAGCTGATCGTAAATGCCACCAAAGGCCATTTTTTGCAAAGTAAAATGTGTTATTGCCTCCGCTTGCTCGTTAGCCATTAACTTAGCATACCGAAGCATAAAGACCCAATTGTTGGGTAACGGAAATTTAGGTGCTCGGGCATACCCACCTTCGGCCCAATCGAATTGGCTGGCCCAGGGCTCATAAATTTCATTCAGGTCTTCTTGCGTATAGGTTTTTTGGGCCGACAAAAAGGCTATCTTTTCGCTTTCACGAATGCCTTCCGTTAATTTGTCGGCATAAACCTCGGCTTCGGCAGGTTTTTCGGCCCAAAAAGAAGCCAAATTGAGCAAGAGCTTTTTCCAATCTTCTTTTTTAAAATAAGTACCTCCATAAATAGGCCGCTGATCGGGCAAGCAAATACAATTTAATGGCCAACCACCGGCTCCAGTCATTAATTGCACGGCTAGCATGTATACCTGATCAATATCGGGGCGCTCTTCTCGGTCGATTTTAATACACACAAAATGTTCATTCATGATTTCGGCTACCGCCTCATCTTCAAAACTTTCGTGCTCCATAACATGGCACCAGTGACAGGCAGAATAGCCTATACTCACCAATATAAGTTTGTGCTCGGCCTTGGCTTTGTTTAAGGCTTCCACTCCCCAAGGGTACCATTGCACCGGATTGTGGGCGTGCTGTACTAAATACGGCGATGTTTCGTGGATAAGCGAATTGGGCATACTTATTTACTCAATTCGGCAAAATATTTATGAAACAAAGGGATGGTTTCAATGCCTTTGTAATAATTAGCCAAATCGTATTTTTCATTGGGCGAATGCAAATTGTCGCTATCTAACCCAAAGCCCATTAGTACGGTTTTAATGCCCAACTCTTTTTCAAACAAAGCCACAATTGGAATGCTTCCTCCACCACGGGTAGGAATAGGTTCTTTACCAAACGATTCACTAATGGCTTTTTGTGCCGCACGATAGGCCACACTATCGGTTGGAGTTACTACCGGTTCGCCACCATGGTGAGCACTTACGTTTACCTTCACATAAGCTGGTGCAATTTTTTGGAAATGCTCACTAAATAATTGTGTTATTTTATCAGATTGTTGGTTAGGCACTAAACGCATAGAAATTTTTGCCGAAGCTTTAGAAGGCAGTACGGTTTTGGCACCTTCGCCGGTATAGCCTCCCCAAATACCATTTACTTCTAGGGTTGGTCTGGTACCTGTGCGCTCTAAAGTTGTATAGCCTTTTTCACCCCAAACTTCATGTACACCAAGGTCTTTTTTATACTCTGCCAAATCAAATGGCGCCTTGTTTAAGGCTGCTCTATCGGCTTCACTTAAAGCCAATACATCGTCGTAAAAACCAGGAATGGTAATGTGATTATTCTCATCATGTAAAGAGGCAATAAGTTGACACAAAATAGTTGCTGGATTGGCTACAGCCCCGCCATATACGCCCGAGTGCAAATCCCGATTAGGACCTACTACTTCAACTTCCAAATAAGACAATCCTCTTAAACCAGTTTCTAGCGATGGGTTTTCCATGCTCAACATTGAGGTGTCCGAAATCAATACGACATCCGATTTTAGTTTCTGTTTGTTGGCTTGCACAAATAGCCCTAAATTGTTAGAACCTACCTCTTCTTCGCCCTCAATCATAAACTTAATATTGCAGGGAAGTCCATCCGTCTGCATCATCAACTCAAATGCTTTTACGTGCATGTAAAATTGTCCTTTATCATCGCAGGCCCCACGTGCATAAATCTTCTCATCACGAATGGTGGGTTCAAAAGGTGGTGTATGCCACAACTCTAATGGATCGGCAGGTTGTACGTCGTAATGACCATATACCAAAACGGTAGGCTTAGCCGGATCAATTATTTTTTCGCCATATACAATCGGATAGCCGGCAGTGGGGCAAACCTCTACGTGATCGGCTCCTGCATCTTTAAGCTTTTGGGCTACAAAATGGGCCGTTTTTAAGACCTCGGTTTTATACGCTGGATCTGCACTAACCGATGGAAAGCGCAATAGCTCAAATAATTCATCTAAAAATCGTTGCTTATTTGCAGCAACATAGTTCTTTATATTTTGCATAACCTGTTTGTTTAGCACAAATATATTAAATAGCACCGAAGGATATAACTACCGCCCCGTCTTTGCCAAAATAAAAAACGAGGATAAAAAATTACCCTCGTTTTTGCATCAATGAAATGAGCGCACTAATTAATCGCCCATACCCACATCTCGTTTATCACCACCATTGGTTAAGGTAGAATTGTTAGACTTTGTAGGCTGAATGCTGTTGTCTTTTTTACAAGAAACCATTCCAATAAACCCTAGAACAAATAAAGAAAGTAAGATTTTTTTCATGATAATTTAATTTTTAAGTAATTTTTTAATTAATAAATATATTATTTTCCAATATATACTATAATAACTCTTTAAAATTAATTTTATTTCTTAATAGTTATAAAATGTTGAATTACAGATAAATAAATTTTTGCTTAAAGAACTAAATTATTTTTAAATGAAATTATGTGAATATTATTTCTTATAATTGTTCTGTTTAATTAATTAATTTAGTTATTGAATAATTTATTTGCCAAAATGATTCGGAAAATTAAATCAGCAGCACGGATAGTAGCTATCTTTTGTGCACTTATGGGCATTAAACCACCACATGCCCATGCAGTTCAAACCGTTGCCAATGGGGCAGATAGCAGTGTGGTAGACAGCCTTAATAATCGTGCATTTAGTAACAGGCTAAAGAATCCGGAATTGAGTTTGGCAGGGGCAAAAAAAGCATTATACTTAGCAGTAAAGACCCATTATAGCAAAGGAGCAGCCGAGGCCTATCGCATGCTAGGTTTAGCAGAATATTATTTATTTGAGACGGAAAAAAGTATCGGCTATTACCTAAAAGCACTAGGCATCTACGTAGCAACCAAAAATAAAGCAGGACAAGCAAAAGTCCTAAACAACATTGGGACTTTATACTATCAGACAGATTACACTAAAGCTGCAACTTATTTCAATAGAGCTCTCAAATTAACTGTACCATTAAGAGATACTGAGATGCTGGCAAATATTTATTTGAATATGGGCAACATTAATGTTAGAACGAAACACCACGCAAATGCTTTAGACAATTACATTAAGGCAGAAAAATTATACTCAGCTATAGGCAACCAAGCGGGCATTGTTCATAGCCTACAAAATTGTGGTAAAATTTTCCTAGACCGGAGCATGTT